>NZ_CAAAFS010000185.1:0-29317 GCF_900634755.1 Protofrankia symbiont of Coriaria myrtifolia | reverse complement strand
GGCAGGGGCAGGGGCTCGGTGTCGACATGGCCGAGGTCCGGCCGTGGGGCCAGCGGGCTGAGGTGGAAGACGAGGAACGCCGTCTCGTCGCCGGTGTTGACCAGCCGGTGGCGCATACCCAGGGGGATCAGCAGGCCGTGCTCGGCCGGCAGCGCGGTGTCCTGGCCGTCGAGACGTGCGGTGATGTTCCCGGTCACGCAGTAGAGGAACTCCTCGGAGTACGGATGCCAGTGCTCGGTGACGACCTCCCCCGGCCGCAGGGTCAGCGTCCCGAGAAAACCTGACGTCGAGCCGACGGTGGCCGGTGACAGCAGGGTCCGGATGTCACCGCCCCGGCGGGTGTTCGGTGGTACGTCGTGGATGGACAGGACCTTGGGTCCGATGCTGCTCATGGATGTTCCCCTCTCCGTCGCCGCGCGGGCGGCCGGCTACACCGCCGCCAGGGCTTCGACCCGGCGCCGGATGACGTCCATCTGGATGGCGGAGTTCGTGTTGATCCGTTGCGTCATGCCCGCGTCGTTGACCGGCGCGTCGGGCCGCATCGCGAAGTCCTGAATCCAGGTCATCCGGACGCCCTCGCCGTCGTTGCCGTCGTCGTAGCGCCAGTGGATTCGCATGTACTCGAACGGGCCGGGTTCGACCCGATGGGCGCGGACCTCCCGGCGTTGCCGGTCCGGGGTCCGTTCGCTCACCCACGACCAGACCCGTCCCTGCTCGTCGGGGTGCATCGTCAGCCGGAAGCGCACCGTCGCGCCGATCCGCTCAAGTACCTCGACCGAGGCGTATTCGGTGAACAGGGCCGGCCAGCGTTCCAGGTCGTTGGTGACGTCCCAGAGCAGGTCGAACGGCGCGCTGATGACGATCGTGTTCTCCGTGTGCCCGGCCATGTCAGCGCCTCCTGGCGAGG
This sequence comes from Protofrankia symbiont of Coriaria myrtifolia, assembly GCF_900634755.1. Taxonomy (NCBI): domain Bacteria; kingdom Bacillati; phylum Actinomycetota; class Actinomycetes; order Frankiales; family Frankiaceae; genus Protofrankia; species Protofrankia symbiont of Coriaria myrtifolia. The sequence continues at coordinate 28,410 of NZ_CAAAFS010000185.1, read as the reverse complement.
TCGCCGTTGACGAAGGCGACGATGCGGGTGACGGTCCAGCCACCGGCCTCCTCGGGCAGTTCCACGCCGAACCTGTCGGCCAGCGCGCCCTGCAGCTGCAGCACCGCGAGCGAGTCGATGCCGAGGTCAACCAGGGGGTTGTGCCACCACCGGCACGGATCGTCTCGGGGTCCACTCCCGTCTCCGCGACGAGGATGTTCTCGATCTCCGCCGGTGTGACCGGTGTGATCGTCTCGTTCGTGCTCACAATTCTTCTTCCCTTTCTGTTCTTTTCCCGCTCGGATTTCCGTCAGTTTCTTTTTCCGCGAGTTTCTGTTCGCCTGTTTGTTGGCTCGCCGATCCGCACCGCAGGAAGGCCGAGGGGCCAGAGGGCTTTCTCCGGCTGGACGGGCGGCCGTGGTTCAGCGCCACCTGCCCGGCTCCGGTGGCGTACCGGCCAGCAGGCGGTCGACCAGGGACGTCGCGTAACGCCCGCTGGCGAACTCCTCGTCGGCGAGGACGCGGCGCAGGAACGGGATGGTGGTCCGCACGCCCGGGCCGGCTACCTCGAACTCGGCCAGTGCCCGGTCGGCCCGCGCGATCGCCTCGTCGCGCCGTGGTGCCCAGACGACGACCTTGGCCAGCAGCGAGTCGTAGTGCGGCCCGACGACGTACCCCGGCCAGGCGTGGGTGTCGACCCGGGTGAACGGGCCGCCGGGCGGGAGGAAGCGCTCGATCCGGCCGGGGGTCGGCCTGAAGTCGTTGGCGGGGTCCTCCACGTTCACCCGGCACTCCAGGGCGGTGCCGCGGATCTGCACGTCCTGCTGGGTCAGGCTGAGCGGCAGGCCCGCCGCGACGGGACGATGTCGCAGCCGGTGACCATCTCGGTGGCCGGGTGCTCGACCTGAATCCGACAGTTGATCTCCATGAAGTAGTGCCGGCCGTCGGCGTCCACCAGGAACTCGACCGTGCCGGCGCCGCGGAAGCCCGCGGTGAGCGCGCCGTGGACGGCGTCCCGCGCGATCACGGCGGCCTGCTGGGGATCCAGCCCCGACGCGGGCGCCTCCTCCAGCAGCTTCTGGTGGCGTCGCTGCACGGAGCACTCCCGGGTGCCGAGGTGGATCCCCGTGCCCTGGTCGTCGACGAGGATCTGTACCTCGACGTGCCGCGCCCGTTCCAGATAGCGCTCGACGTAGACCCGGTCGTCACCGAAGACCGCGCGCGCCACGGCGCGGGTCTCGGCGAACGCGCGGGCGAAGCCGCCGGGCTCGCGCACGACGGTCATCCCGTTGCCCCCGCCGCCGGCGGCCGCCTTGATGATGACGGGATAGCCGACGGTGGCGGCGAGCCGGGCCGCCTCGTCGACGTCGCCGGGTACCTCGAGGCTGCCGGGCAGCAGCGGCAGCCCGGCCTCCCGCATCAGGGTGCGCGCCGTGCTCTTGTCACCGAGGCAGGCCATGACCTGCGCGGGCGTCCCGATGAACACCAGATCGTTGGCGGCGCAGATCTCGGCGAAGTCGGGGTCCTCCGACAGGAACCCGTAGCCGGGGTGGACGGCGTCCGCGCCGGTCTTGCGGGCCGCCTCCACCAGCGCCGCGGCGTTGCGGTAGCTGCGTCCTGCCGGGCCCGGCCCGATGCAGACGGTCTCGTCCACGTGCCGGCGCAGCGCCTCGACGTCGTCCGCGGTGGAGTGCACGCCCACGACCGCGAGGTTGAGCTCGCGGCACGCCCGCGCCACCCGCACCGCGATCTCCCCACGGTTCGCGATCAGTACCTTCCGGAACACTTCACGTCACCCCATGTGTCGCGCCGCTGGTCGCGCCGCTGGCCACCCCGCTCATCCGACGGGCACCAGCGTGATGAGCACCTGCCCGAACTCCACCGGCTCCCCGTCGGCGACGGCGATCCGGTCGACCTTGCCGGCGGCCTCGGCGCGCACCGGGTTCATCAGCTTCATCGCCTCCAGGATTCCGACCGTGTCCCCCGGTTCGACCAGGTCGCCGACCTGCACGAACGGCTCCGCCCCCGGCTGCGGGGAGCGGTAGAAGGTCCCGACCATGGGCGCGGTGACAACCGGCCCGGACGGCGTGTCGGACGCCTCGGCACCGCTCGTCTGCCGCGCCGGCTGGATGCCGCTGCTGTCGGCCGCACCTGCGGGTAAAGGCCCGGCCGCCGGCGGCGAGCCGGCCGCGGGGGCCGGCGGGGCTGCCCACTCCACCTCCAGAACGACGTCGCCGGAGCGCAGCCGCAGGCGGCTGGGCTGGCCGGGCAGGTCGCGGGTGAGGCGGCTGGCGTGCTCCCGCATCGCGGCGAGCAGCCCGATCCGCCCGTCGGGCGCCACCTCGGGGGTCTTGTGGGGGGTCTCGTCGCGGGTCATGCCGGCACCTGCGCATATTCCTGCTCCTGCCGACGTCCGGTGCGGGCCGGTACGTCCACCGATTCCGCGCCGAAGCCGCGGAATCGGGCCGCACGCCGGGCCACGAGTTCGTCGGGCGGTACGGCCAGCAGCGGGAGGAGGGCTTCGAGCACGGCCGCGCGCAGGGTGTCCGCGGCCGTCCCGGGGTCGGCCTGCGTGCCTCCGGGTGGTTCGGGCACGACCGCGTCGACGATGCCGGCCCGCAGCAGCGTCTGCGGGTCCAGGCCCAGTGAGCGGGCCGCGTCGGGGGCGCGGGCGCTGTTGTTCCACAGGATCGCGGAGCATCCTTCGGGACTGATGACCGTGTAGACGCCGTTTTCGACGATGAGTACCTGGTCGGCCACGGCAAGGGCGAGCGCGCCCCCGCTGCCGCCCTCGCCGGTGACAACCGACACCACCGGTACCCGCAACGCGCTCATCCGCTGGATGGCGTTGGCGATCACCGAGGCCTGGCCGCGTTCCTCTGCCTCGACCCCCGGGTGCGCGCCGGGAGTGTCGACCAGCGTCACGACGGGCAGGCCGAGGCGTTCGGCCAGTTCCATGATGCGCAGCGCCTTGCGGTACCCCTCCGGCTTGGCCAGGCCGAAGTCACGGCTGAGCAGCTCCGCGGTGGTGTGCCCCTTCTGGTGGCCGACCACCGCCACCGGCACACCGCCGATCTCGGCCAGTCCGGCGACGATCGCCGGGCTGTCGCCGTGTGTCCGGTCGCCCCGCAGCTCCAGGAACGAGTCGAACGCCCGGGCGGCGAGGTCGAGGGTGGTGGGGCGGCCAAGGTCGCGGGCCAGGCGTACCCGCTCCCATGGGTCGCGGTCGCGCAGCTGCCGTGGATCCCGGATCAGCACCCGTGCCGCCGCGCCCGCGGCGACCGGATCATGTTCCTGTCGCGGCGCCGGGGGCCGGGGCTCACGGACGGCCGGCCTGGCCGCCATCGGGCGACGCCCGGGTGCGGCCACCGCCAGCAGTCTGCTCAGGCAGGAGCGCAGCTCGGCGCGTTTCACGACCAGATCGACATGCCCCCGGGCGGCGAGGAAGTCGCTTCCCTGGAAGCCGTCGGGCAACCGCTCGCCGGTGGTCTGCCGGACGACCCGGGGGCCGGCGAAGCCGAGCCGGGCCCCGGCCTCGGCCAGGACCACGTCGGTGTTCGTGGCGAAGGAGGCTGCCACACCACCGTAGGTCGGGTCGGTGACGACGCTGACGGTCAGCAGCCCGTCGCGGCGCAGCTGGCCTATCGCGATGCTTGTCTTCGCCATCTGCATCAGGGACAGGACGCCTTCTTGCATGCGGGCGCCTCCCGAGGTCGTGACGACCACGAACGGCAACCGGCGTTCCCGGGCCAGCTCCGCGGTCAATGTGATCATTTCTCCGGCGGCGGAACCGAGGCTGCCGCCCATGAAGGAGAAGTCCATGACGGCGACGGCCAGCTCGCGTCCGCCGATGCGGCCCGTGCCGCACAGCACCGCTTCGGGCAGACCGGTGCGGCGGCGTGCGTCGTGCCAGCGCTCCTCGTACCGCCTGCCGTCGGAGAAATCGAGGGGGTCGTAGCCGGTCGGGGTGAGCTCGAGGGGGGTGAAGCTGTCCGGGTCGAGCAGGTGCCCGATCCGCTGACGCGCGCCGACCCGCCCGTGGTCACCGCATTCGGGGCAGACGAACAGGTTGCGCGCGAACCGCTTCCTGTAGACGAGGGCGGAGCAGGCCCGGCAGCGCACCCATTCGGCGCTGGCCGTGGTGGTGGCCGCCGGGCTCATGCCTCGGCCCGCGCCGGCCCGGTCGCGACACGCCTCGCCGGGGAACCGTCCGGTTCATAGGTGTAGAAGCAGCGCGCCACCGCGTCCCGGGACGACCGCCAGGTGGGCAGATAGGGCTGGATGAAATGCGCCAGCTCCGCGGTCACCCGCCCGAACTCCTCCTGGCCGCTGATGTCGGCCAGCACACGGGAGCTTTCATGCTCGGTTTCGAGCAGATGAACATACAGGTCACCCAGGCTGTAAAGGGATCTGTGCGAAACCCCGGCGACCTGGGGCAGGCCGGTACGGTCCGAGGCTGCAAATATACGCGCGACCTCGGCTTCCGTTCCCGGCGCGACCTTTGCGACGATCAACGTCCTTTGCATGGTTCCACCTTCACCTCTGTGCCACGTCCTGCTGTGCCGCGTTCCGCTTCGGGGAAATCCGCCGCCGGGCGACCGGCGGGCGAACCGTCACCCCCCAGGGCCGGTACCGTCTCGCCGTTCGGTGCTGACCGGACTGCCACGGCTTTCAGTAGGGCCTCCCCGCGGGAACGCCGGTGAACAACACCGGCCGGCGCTTTCGGCGCGCACCGGCCGGCCGGACGCCTATCGGTCGGATGCCGTTGTTCGGCTGTTCGGTGATCTCACGGTCCACCTGTCATCGCCTTGCGGCTGTTTCATCGTCTCCGATGGTTTGTCCCAGTGTCATGAGTCAGATGTCCCAACCGCCTGGGAATCTTCCGGGTCGCGGTTTCGACAAAAGGCGGAGATGGGTGGTGGCGGAGTCGGCTGGACGACAATGCACATCCTGCGCGGTGACGTACCTCACTGTCCTGGAGAGGGCAGTCGCCGATATATGCTGTCGGCAGCGGGTGGCCGCAGTGATTGCACGAGATTTCCCGGGGGTTCATTCCGCGGGCTGTTCAGCCCCCGAGCCCGGCACGCCGGGCAATGACCGCGGCCTCGGCGCGGTCCCGCACTTCCAGTTTCGCGAAAATCTTCGACAGGTAGTTGCGCACCGTTTTCGTGGTGAGGGCCAACTCGCCGGCGATGGCGGCCGTGGAGTAGCCGTCCGCGACGAGGCACAGCACCACGCGCTCCCGCTCGGTGAGCTCGGGGAACGGAGGCTGCTCCGCCCCGGCAGCGTCGAAGTGGCGTAACACGCCGTCGGCGACATGGGCGCCGAAGATCACCTCGCCGCGGCTGACCGCCTCCACCGCGCGCGCAAGGTCCCCCGGCCGCGCGGCCTTGAAGGCGCATCCGCGGGCGCCGGCCCGCACCACGGCCGCGACGGTCCGGTAGTCATGCCGCCTGGTGAGGACGAGTACGGCGGTCTGCGGGCATTCCCGCGAGATGCGCCGGATCAACATCAGCACATCGTTGTCGTCGTCGTCGAAATCGAAGATGACGACATCCGGGCGCAGCCGTCGAGCCGCGGGGATGATGTCGGTGCCGTTCGTGAGATCACCGACCACCTCACCCACCGCGGTGGCCTCCAACAGCGCACGCAGCCCCGCCAGGAAGACAGGATGGTCGTTGACCAGCAGAATCCGTACGGGCCGGGTGGAGGCGTCGCCCGCTCCGCGCACCGTATTCTCCGCCGCGATATCCGACCCTGAACGTCCATCCATTCCGCTCCCCCGTCCGGACGGCGATCGGCCGCCTGCCGGCACATCCTCGGATGCCGACGCAGGGCGGCGTATCCTGTTCTGGGCTCATGCCGTAGCCTGCCGCGCCGGCATGATCGAGGAAAAGGTCTGTCACGGTTACGACAGACTCAGATTCCGGTGTCGACCACGTTACGTCTCATCGCGGCACGGGTGGCGCACCTCCTGGAAGGCAAACGGCAATAAGGAACACCGGGTGGGCCACTTCGACGACGATCTCCGGTGTTGCCGGTCGATGATCCAGCGACCCAGGCCTCCGGTAACGTCAAAGATATATGATCATTCTGTCTTTGGTCTTCCGGAGCGCATCCCGGATCACATCGACGCGGGCCGGATCCGATGCCTCGGCGGCATCGGCGCCGGCTCGCCGTCACCGGACCCCGACCCGTCGCCGTGCACGGACAGTTATTGCCGGGCAGTGGGTATTCTCAGGGGCGGGAAGCCATCCGGGAGAAAGGCGAAAATCTTCCGCCTCCGGCGGAGCGGTATCGTCTATCTGACGATGGTGTGTGCGTGGCGCCGGGTTGATATACAGGTTGTTCAACTACCCGGATGCTCGCGGACCCACCGGGCAAGCGGCCCCGGGTAACCGAGATCGTTTCCACGACGGTCGAAGGGGTTATGATGCCGTACACCGTCCATGAAGACCTTGCAGGTGGGCCCTTCCATGGTCGCCCACCCGTCGATACCGCCGGCCGGGCCGTGTGCGTGTCGTCTGTGGATTCCCCGGAGGAGGCGCAGGTGTCCAAGCCCGGAGCGTCCGGACATGTCGCAGCCCGGCCCACCCGGACGATACGGGTGCTTCTCGCCGAAAGCTGCGACGTGGTACGGACGGGGATGCGGGTGATTCTCAACCGGGAACCGGACATCACCGTCGTGCGGGACGTGGCGGACAGCGCGGATCTCCTGCTGGCGGCGCAGGAGTTCCGGCCCGACATCTGCATGGTCGACCGCGACCTGGACGGAGCCGACGTCCTCCCGCTCATCCGCAAGCTGTCCACGGCCCTGCCGGATCGCCGCCCCCACATCATCATCACCGCCCGCCGAGGCTCCGACGACCTGGCGGCCGAGGCGCTACGCCTCGGCGTCCGCGGCTATCTGATCAAGAATATTCCGCCCGCCGATCTTCTCGACGCCATCCGCGCGACCGCGGCCGGTCACATCACTCTCGCGCCTGCCGTCGCCAACCAGCTCGCGGCCTGCTGGGCAGGGCGGACGTCCTCCACCGGGCCGACCGGGGGCGGCGACACCGCGCCATCCGTACCCTCCGCACCCGTTCCCACGGTCGGCACCGCGATGAAGGGTTTGGACATCCACCTCACCCAGCGGCAGCGCGAGGTGCTGGAACTGGTCGCCGACGGGCTGTCAAACGCGGAGATCGCTGCCCGTCTGTTCGTCACCGAGGCAACCGTGAAAAGCCATCTGACGGCGGTCCTGCGGCGACTGGACCTGCGGGACCGGACCCAGCTTGCGATCTATGCCCATCGCGGCCGCATCAGCCGATCACCCGAGCCCGCCTGACCACCGGTCCACCGGTCCACCGGTCCACCCAGCTCGTCACCCGGTGTTGGTCAGGGCATGCGCCCCGTCCACAAGGTATTCCCAGAGCATGCGCTCCAGCGGCGCGGGCAGGCCCTCCTCGGTCAGCGCCTCCGCCATCAGGCGCAGCCACACCTCCCGAGCCCGGGCATTGATCGGGAAGGGAGCGTGGCGCATCTGCAACCGTGGATGCCCCCGTAGCGGTGAGTAGCTACGCTGACCTCCCCAGTACTGGATCAGGAAGGCGCGTAGCCGCTCGGCGGCACCGGCGATGTCCTCCCCGTACATCGGCCCGAGTACGTCGTCCGCCGCGACCTTGCCGTAGAAGCGGTCGACGATGCGGGTCAGCACCTCGACGCCACCTGCTTCCGCGACGAAGCCCCGCGCCGCGCCACCTGCGTACGCGTCACGAACCGCTGTCCCGCTCAGGCCGAGGACCTCTCCGAGGTGATCCCAACTGTGCCCGGCCGCCCGTGCCTCCGCGACCGCCTGCGCCAGCATCGCCTCCACGAAGAAGCGTGCCTGACGCGCCTGGTACAGCGCTTCGACAGCCTCGCCGCCGGCAAGGTGTGCTGCCGCGGACGACAGGGAACGCGTCGATTCCCGCAGGAAGTGGGCCCGCCGGAACTCCTGGGACTGGTCGTCCAACTGCGCCGCCCGAACGGCGGAATCCTGCTCGGAGGTCCCCGTTCCACCTCGATATGTCACCGGTTCTCCTGATGCTGTGACGTCACTGGATCATGGTTTCGACAGCTACGACTTCGATGGCCGCGGTCCCACCGGACGGGAAGCGGCCGGTTGCGGGCCCGGTGCGGCCGGCTGGGGGATCCGGTGGTGCATGGTCGCCGACTCCCGCGCGCCAGGCATCCCCACCGCGACCACGATCACCCCGAGGAGCCCCGCGAGTGCGCACCCGATCGCCGTGCTGTGCATCGCCGAGACGAAGGCGTCGGACGCGTCGGCCCACAACGTTCTCCCGGATGGTCCGAGCGACGCCGCGATGGCACGGGCGGCCTCCACCGACTCGGTCGCATCCGTCCGTGCGGGTGGGGGCACAGCGGCCAGGTGCGGCTCCAACTCGTCCCGGTACCGGACGGCGAGCAGCGAGCCGAGCACGGCGATGCCCAGGGCTCCGCCGAGGTTACGGGTCACGTTGGTGATCGACGAGGCCACTCCCGCCCTGCTCGCCGGCAGCAGGCCCATCACCGCCTCGGTGGCCGGGGGCATCACGTGGGCCATACCGATGCCCTGCAGGAAGAAGATCAGAAATATCACCCAGGCAGGTGAGTCCGTGTCGAGGAACGCATAGCCGAAGAAACACAGCGAGGCGAGCAGCAGACCCGCCGAGACCACCAGCCGGTAGCCGCGCCGCTCGGCCAGCTTCGGGGAGCGTGCCGAGAACATCCCGAGGCCGACGGCCAGCGGGAGCAGCGCCAGCCCGCTCTCCAGCGGGCTGTACCCGCGGATGCTCTGGAGATAGAAGACCATGAAAAAGGTCAGCCCGAAGATCGCGAAGAAGGCCAGTCCGACGGCGACGGCCGCCGCGGACATCCGACGGTCACGGAAGAGCCGGACGTCCAGCGCCGGATGGCCGATGACCAGTTCGTAGCGGACGAACGCCGCCAGGAGCGCGAGGCCACCCAGCAGCGGGCCGAGCACCCGGGCCTGCGTCCAGTCCGCGAGCCGCCCGCCCTCGACGATGCCGAAGACCAGCAGCATGATGCCGGCGATCGACAGCGCCACCCCGAGCGGGTCGAGTCGCCCGGGCGCGGGGTCACGCGACTCGGGAACCAGCGCCACGGTGCCCGCGAGCGCCACGAGCACGACGGGTATGTTGATCAGGAAGATCGATCCCCACCAGAAGTGGCCGAGCAGGATACCGCCGACGATGGGTCCGAGTACCGCGGCAAGGCCGCTCGAACCAGCCCAGATGCCGATCGCCTGGGGGCGCTGGGACGGCGGGAAGACATGCATGATGATCGACAGTGTGGCCGGCGGCAGAGCGGCCGCGCCGATTCCCATCACCACCCGCCACAGGATGAGCTGGGCTGGCGTGTCCGCGTACGCGGCGCCGACGGAGGACGCTCCAAAGATCAGAATCCCTGTCACCAGTGTGCGCCGGTGCCCGATCCGGTCACCGAGGATGCCCCAGGTGAACAGCAGCGCGGCGAAGACGAGCGTGAAGGAGTTGATCGCCCACTCGAGCTGGCTCTGGGTGGCGCCCAGCCCCTGCTCCGGATCGGCGAGGACCCGCAACGCCACGTTGATGATCGTCCCGTCGAGGACCGTGAGCAGGACCGACAGGACGAGAACCGCGAGGATCGACCAGCGGCGGGGATGGCCCGCGGCCGCTGCTGCCGAGCCCGCGGGACCGGTGGTGGGGTCGGCGGTGGGATCGGCCAGGCCGGTCATGAGCGACTCCCGGATGCGGTCGCCGTCCGTGCCGACGCCGGGTCGGCGCCGCTGGCCGCGGATGGGGCGAGGACATGGCGCAACGCCGCCTCGAGCTCGGGGAAGCTGAAGGTGAACCCGGTGTCCGACAGGCGTGCCGGCAGCGCGCGGGTGCTGCGCAGCAGGGTTTCCTCCGCGAAGGAGCCGAGCGCCTTGCGCAGGACGAACGGCGGCACGGCCAGCACGGCCGGCCGGCCCAGGATACGGCCGAGGGTGCGCGCGTACTCGGCGTTGGTCACCGGGTTCGGTGAGACGGCGTTGACCGGCCCGGACACCTCCGGGTGTTCCAGGACGTGCTGGCACGCCCGGGCCGCATCCAGCCTCGTCACCCACGCCAGGTATCGGCGGCCGCGGCCGATGCGCCCGCCCAGACCGCGCCGAAACCGCGGCAGGAGGAAGTGGAGCATGCCCTGGTCCGGGGCCTGAACCACGCCGACGCGCAGGTTGACCACGCGCAGGCCGCCGTCGGCGGCGACCATCGCGGCGGCTTCCCGGTCACCCCCGAGTTCCGCGAGGAAGCCCTGCCCCGGTGGACTGTCCTCCGTCAGTGTCTCGTCGGTGCGCCCGAGGCCGTAGTACCCGATCGCCGCCGCGTTCACCAGGGTGCGCGGGGCGTACCGGCCGGTAGCCAGCTGTTCGGCGAGACGCCGTGTCACCTCCACCCGGGACGACCGGATGCGGTGGCGTACCTGCGGATCTTCCCAGCGGCCGAGGATGTTCTCGGCGGCGAGGTGCACCACCGCCTCGGCCCGTTCCAGGGTCGCGGGGTCGACCGAGCCGGTCGTGGGGTCCCAGCGTGCCTCGTCGGGAGCGGCCGGCTCCCGACGGACCAGGCGTACGACGTCGTGCTCGGCCGCGCGCAGCAGTGGCACGAGATCGCTGCCAAGGTGCCCGGACGCACCCGTCACCGCAATGATCATTGCTTTTCCTTCTCCATCTCATGACACCGCCGGTCGTGTCCGTCCACTCACAGCACTGTCGCGGCCGCGCTGTCCAGGGCGAGCCCGACCACTGCCAGGGCGAAGCGCAGCCGGTTGCCCCATGCCCAGCGCCGCCGCACCGCCTCCCAGTTCGGCGGCGGATGGCCGGGATCCCAGGCGCGGATCCGGCGGTTCAACACGACGTTGACACTTTCCGACACAATTCCGACACCTATCGTGCAGAGGAGTCCGGCGCCGAAGAGCACCTGGGAGGCGGTCGAGGACGCGGCCACGATCGCGGCGACCGTGAGCAGTGCCTTGACCCTGGCCAGCCAGGGCATGAACGGGTCGAATCTGCTGTCGAGAAATGTCAGGGTGGGGACGTACCGGCCCGCCGGCAGCGAGGCGAAATACGGTACGACGGCTTTCTCCACCGCGAACAGCGCGCCGGCGAGCAGCCCCGCGCCGATCACCACCGCCACCGCGATTGTCGCTGCGAGCACCGGTCACCCTCGCTGGTCCGCCGGGCGCACCGCGACCTCGTACACCGCGCGCTGGAACGTCCGCTCCAGATACGGCACGAGCGGCCCGGTACGCGCGGTGTGAGCGGGGTCGCTGACCCAGGCCGTGAAGCGGCGCTCGTCCTCCCATTCCGCTAACAACAGGTAGCGGTTGCTCCCCGGCTCGCGCAGGAGCTCGTCGGCGATATGCCCGTCGACGCCGCGCATCTGCACCGCGACCTGGCGGTATGCCTCCTCGAACTCCTTCTCGCCGCCCTTGGGAGCCTCCGTGTACAACATCACTCTGATGGTCATGCGTCCTCCGTCGACGTCAGACACGGGCCGGTTATCGCGTCCCGTACCTCGTAGACGCGCCGCTGCGCGTCCTCCCGCAGGTCACGCAGCGCGGTGGTGAGCCGTTCGCGGTGATCGCTGCCGCCGAACGCCTCCAGGCGCTGCCGGTCCACCCAGTCGCTGGTGATGACGTACGTACGCGGATCGGTGAGATCGCGGATGAGCGCCTGGCCGAGGTTTCCTGGAACCTGCGCAATTTCCTTGGCCGCTTCACGCCAGGCCCGCTCGAACGCGTCCTCGCAGCCCGGACGCACCCGCATCCGTAACTCCGCCCTGATCATGTCTGCCATCTCCGCCCCCTTCGGCGACACCAGTCCCTCGGAGTTCAGCCGTCGGTGACGTCGACGAAACGCCCGCGCGGCCCTGACCCGCGGGCGTGTTTGTGCGCCCGGATGATGCCGCGTCAGGGATACCCGGCCGTACGGCTGAAGCTGGAAACGTCCGCAGTGCGCACCCGTGGCCCACGGCTCCTACTGGGACGTGTTCCACGCTACGGGTGGTCGGCGGCGGCGTCTTCAGGCTCAGGTCTGGGTTTTCGACATCCATCCCGGGACGGAGACATGCCGTTTCCCGACTCACGACCTTTCAGCCCGGGGCCTTACCGACCTGGGATCCTGGGATGCGGTACGGCACCACCGGCTTCCCGCTATCACCCGCCTACGACGAAACGCCTACGACGAAAGTCGTAGGCCGTAGGTCGCCATCCATGCGGGAGCGTGCCCGCCGAACCGCTCGCGAACGTGGACGAGCCCCTCTCGCGGCATCGGCGCCCACCACCCGCATCCGGCGTAGACGAACTACCGCGTCCGCGGGACCCGCACGCGGCCGGGCCGGCATACGGTCGACCACGGCAGGCGGAGACATGGCGGTGACGAACCGTCAGGCAGGCCGGCGACGGACCAGCGCCGTGCGGACCGGGAGGGTGCACGTGCCTCGACGAGCTGGCCGGACGATCTCCGGCAGCGCGACCGCCCAGCGGTGGTGATGCGGACAGCCGCCGCGCGGGCCGCCCGCCCGCGGCCGCCGGGTGCCAGCCGGCTCGGCGCGGCGGGGCCCGCCCTACCGGATCCCGGTAGGGCGGCACCCGGCCGGCCGGAGACGGTGGTCGCCGTCGCCGCCGCCGTCGGTGCCGCGCTCGTCGGTGCCGCCCTGGCCGAACGGGTGTGGATGGGCCTGGCGCTGCTGGTGTTCGTGCTGTACGTCGCCCTGACCACCGTGAACCTGCGGCTCGCCATCGCCCTGTGGACGCCGACGCTGTTCCTCGAGGCCGTCCCGGCCTTCAACCTCGCCGCGAAAGCGGCCGGTCTGGTCATCATCCTGCGCTGGCTCACGGCGCCGCGCGGACCAACACCGACCCAGTGGACGGCGGGGAGCCCGGCGGGACAGCCGGCGGAGCCAGAACGGCCAGTGGGACGCGGGGCTTGGTGGGGGGCCTGGTGGACGACGGGGCGCGCCGGCGTCGACTTCTCCGCGCTTCGGCAGCGGCCGGGGCTCGTCACCGTGGGCATGCTGTTGCTGACGTGGCTGTCGCTGTCGTTGCTGTGGGCCGTCGACATCGGGGCCGCCGCCACCGACCTGTGGCACTGGTGGGCGCTGGTAATGATCTTCGTCGTGGTGAGCACGGCAATGGCCGACATGCGGGCCGTTCGCATGGCCGCCGGCGCGTTTCTCGCCGGTGCGGTGCTCTCGGTCGCCGTCGGCCTGGCCGGCGCCGGCCCGTGGCCGAGCAACCCCGCGGGCCTGGCTGGAGCCCCCCGGTTGCAGGGCGGGGCGGGTGATCCCAACTTTCTCGCCTCGTGGCTGGTGGCGGGGCTGATCCTGGCGGTCGGTCTCATCGCGGCGAGCGAGAGCAGGGCGCTGCGCCGGCTCCTGCTCGCGGCCAGCGGCCTCGCCGCCGTCGGGCTCGCCGCGACCCTCTCCCGTGGGGCGTTCGTCGCCGCCGGTGCCAGCGCCTTTGCCGCGCTCGTCCTGCTGCGGCGCCACCGTCGGCGGGTGGCCGGGCTGATCCTGCTTGTCACGGCCGCGGCCACCGCCTGGCTGGCGACGTCACCCGCGGCCTGGGAGCGCATCACGACGAACGACCGCGGGGACGGCCGGGTGGACCTGTGGAAGGTCGCCTGGAGCGTCGTGCGGGACCATCCGGTCCTGGGGGTCGGGCTGAACAACTACACGGCGGTGGAGAGCGACTACGTGCGCCGGGTCGGTCCCGTGCCCTGGCTCGACATCATCATCAGCCGCGCGCACGAGGTGCACAACGCCTATCTCCAGCTGCTCGCGGAGAACGGGATCGTCGGGGTAGTGCTGTTCCTGGCTTTTCTCATCCTCTGCCTGCGGTCGATGTTCCTCGCCACCCGGCGTTTCGACGCGCTCGGTGACCGGCGGAACGCGACGGTGGCGAGCGCGGTTCTGCTGGCCACGTTCAGCATGGCCGTTTCGGGTGTCTTCCTGTCCAACGCCATAGACAAGCGCCTGTGGTTCCTGCTCGCGCTGGGGCCGGCGCTGCTGCGGGCGGCAACCGACAGTCCGCGTCCACCCGTGGAGCACGCGTCACCGCCGGGTGTCTTTCTCTCACCAGCAGCCTGTGCGGTGGAAGAAAGACACCCGGCGGGAAAGGAAGACCGGAGACCCGCAGACAAGCCCGGTGTCCGGGACGGGATCAGCCGGCCGGATCCAGGTCGAGGGTCATGGCACGGTCGGCGATGAGCCGGCCCAGCTTCTCGATCAGTTCTGGGACGGGCCGTGAGCCCAGGTTGCGCCGCCCGCGGGCGCGGACGGACACCGAGTCGTTCTCCAGCTCACGGTCACCGATGACCGCGACGTAGGGCACCTTCTGCTGCTCGGCCCTGCGGATCTTCGCCTGCATCGTGTTGTCGCTGTCGTCGAGTTCCGCGCGGATTCCCGCGTCGACCAGGCGGCGCCAGACGGCGGCGGCGCCGTCGGCCTGCCGGTCGCTGATCGGGACGACCCGCACCTGCACCGGGGCGAGCCACACCGGGAACGCCCCGGCGAAGTGCTCGATGAGGAACGCGACGAAACGCTCGTGCGAGCCGAGCGGCGCCCGGTGCAGGACAACCGCCTGCTCCGCCTCACCGTGCCGGTTGGTGAAGGTCAGGCCGAACTGTTCGGGCATGTAGAGGTCGACCTGGTTCGTCGACGCGGCGAACTCCCGGCCGGTGACCGAGGTGAGGACGAAGTCGACTTTCGGCCCGTAGTGCGCCGCGCCGCCGATGTCCTCGATGTAGGGAATGCCGGACTGTTCCATGGCGTCGCGGGTGATGCGTTCGGCCTCCTGCCACATCAGCTCGTCGCCGTGGTATTTCTCGGTGTTCTTCGGATCCCGCAGCGCGAGGACCATGTGGTAGTCCTCGATGCCGAGCTTGTCGTAGTAGAGGGCGTGCAGCCGCATGACGGCGAGGAACTCGTCGATGGCCTGTTCCCGCGTGCAGTAGATGTGCGCGTCGTTCTGGGAGAAACCGCGCACCCGCATCATCCCGAACAGCTGCCCGGACCGCTCGTAGCGGTAGACCGTCCCGTATTCGGCGAGCCGCAGCGGCAGTTCCCGGTAGCTGCGCGGGCGTGCCTTGTACACCATGTGGTGGTGCGGGCAGTTCATCGGCTTGAGGTAGTACTCCTCGCCATCGATGTCGATGGGCGAGTAGAGGTCGTCCGCATAGTACGGAAGATGCCCGGAGATGTAGTACAGGTCGCTCTTGGTGATGTGCGGGGTGACGATGCGCTGGTAGCCGTGGGCGCGTTCGACCTCCCGCGCCCAGGTTTCCAGCTCGTCGCGGACGATGGTGCCGTTCGGCAGCCACAGCGGCAGCCCCTTGCCGACCGCCGGGCTGAAGGCGAACAGGTCCAGCGCCTCACCGATGACCCGGTGGTCCCGCTTCTTCGCCTCCTCCAGCTGCCACAGGTAGTGACGCAGCTCCTTGGGGGAGTCCATCACGGTCCCGTAGATCCGCTGGAGCTGCTGGCGTTTCTCGTCGCCTCGCCAGTAGGCGCCGCTGACCCGCAGCAGCGCCACCGCGTCGGGATGGATCGCGCTGCTGTCCTCGATGTGCGGCCCGCGGCAGAGGTCCTCGAAGTCACCGCTTTCGTAGACCGACAGCTCGACCGGCCCCTCGATCGGCTCGCCGTTGTCGTCGACGCCGCCGGCGACGATGTCGCGGATGAGTTCCAGCTTCAACGGCTGATCGGCGAACCTGGTGACGGCCTCGTCCGTGGTCAGCTCGTGCCGCTCGAAGCGCACGCCGTCACGGATGAGGGCGCGTACCCGCTCCTGCAGCCCGGCGAGATCCTCCGGGGTGAGGGGGCGCGGGAGCGCGAAGTCGTAGTAGAAGCCGTCCCGGGTCGGCGGGCCGACGCCCAGTTTGGCGTCCGGGAACTTCTCCAGCACCGCGTGGGCGAGCAGGTGCGCCACCGAATGGCGTTTGGCGTAGAGCGTGGATGCCCGGTACTCGGCGTCCGTCTGGGGGACCTTGCTCATGACCGCCCCCCGCTCTGGCTACCGTGGGCGCCGGTCAGCGATGACCGGCCGCCGGGCCTTCTTTCACACATCACGTCGTCCTTGCCCTGTCTGCCCTGTCCGTGTCTGCTGCCCTGCCCGCCGGGTCCGCATGCCGACCCCCACGGGCGTGGGGAGCGGTCGGCTCACCGGTTCGGCGGCGTCACCGCCGTAGCACCGTCCGGCATGACCGGACACACCCGTAACTGGATGCGCTGGTGTCCCGCCGCCGACACGCCCTGTTCCCAGCAGACCTTACTCGATACGGGAGTCGCCGATATCGACCCGCTGGCGGGGCGGTCGGGGCCGCCTCAGTCACCCGCGGCGGTCATCTCGAGTATTCACCGACGCGGAACCGGCTCATGTTCGACTTGATCCATCCGATCGTCGCCGTGAGCCCGGCGTCGAGGTCGACCTGGGGGGCCCAGCCGAGCAGCTCGCGGGCCAGCGCCGGATTCGACACCAGCCGTGCGACCTCGCTGTGCGGCGGCCGCAGCCGGGTCTCGTCGACGTTGACGGTCAGTTTCCGGCCCAGCAGGTCGCCGACCGCGGTGACGAGTTCCGCCACCGAGACGTCGTGCCCGGTCCCCAGGTGGACGGTCCGGCCGACGGCGGCGTCGGACTGCGCCGCGGCGAGGAAACCGGCGACGGTGTCCGAGACGAAGGTGAGGTCCCGGCGGGTGTCGAGCTCCCCGAGGCGCAGCGTCCCACCGGCCAGCGCCTGCGTGATGACGGTGGTCGTGACCGCGCGGGCCGACTGGTGCGGGCCGTAGGTGTTGAACGGCCTGAGCACGGTCACCGGCAGCTGGTGCGAGCGGTGGAACGCGCCCATCAGCTGGTCGCCGCCTGTCTTGCTGGCGGCGTAGGGGGACTGCGCCGTCAGCGGATGCTCCTCGGTCATGGGGGCGGTGCGGGCGGTGCCGTACACCTCGCTCGTCGAGGTGTGCACGACCCGGCCCACCCCCGCGCGCAGCGCGGCCTCGGCGACGTTCAGCGTCCCGAGCACGTTCGTTTCGAAGAAGTCCCGGGCGTTGACGTAGGAGTACGGGATGGCGATCTGCGCCCCGAGGTGGAAGACGACGTCCGCGCCGCTGACCGCCCGCTGCACCGACTCGACGTCGCGCAGATCACCGAAGACGACCTCCATGTCACGTACGACGTGCTGGTCGTGCCATTCCAGGCTGCCCCTCTCGCCCCGGGAGTTGTACCGGAGAAAGGCACGGACGCGGCTGCCACCGCATACGAGCGCGGCGGCCAGATGCCCGCCGATGAACCCGCCCGCCCCCGTGACGAGCGCTGTTCGCGCCATTACCGGGCGGGCCCGGTCGGCTGGCCGTCCAGCGCCCGCACCGTGGGGGCCACCCCGGCCTGTGTGTCCACGGTGGACGCCTGCGGTCCGGGTGACGGTGACGGGGACGCGCCGTCGGCCGCCGTGTCCGCTGCCGGTACCGTGCCTGCCGATCCCATACCCGCCGGCATCACGCCCGCGGATGTCGTGCCTGCCGATACCGTGCGGGCGGACCCGTCGTCCCAGGTGGAGCCCTGCCGGCCGTGCCGTGCGCGGGCGAGCCGTTCGGCCGTGATCGCCGCTGCCGCCCCGAGGACGAGGCCGGCCAGCGTACTGATCGTCAGCACCAGCCAGGCCGGGGCGCCCGCGGCCGAGCGCGGGACCGCGGCGTCCTGCAGCAACGACATGGTGGGATCACCGCTGTCGCGGACCTGGCCCAGTTCGACCAGCCGCTGCTCAAGGCCGGCGGCGGTGGCGCTCTGCTGGCCGGCGGCGTCGCCGGGCTGGCTGCGCAGCGCGTCGAGCCTGGCCTGGGCCGCGCGGGCCGAGGAGTCGGCCAGCCGTCGCAGCGTGGCCTGCCGGGTGTCGATCAGGGAGTGCGCGTATGTGTTCGCGACATCCGCCGCGGTCCTCGCCACGGAAGCGCTGGCCACGACCTCGAGAATGTTGGTCTGTCCCTTCGGCATCACGTCGACGGTCCGCTGGACGCGTTCCGCCGTCCAGGGCGCGCCGAGCCGGGTGGCCGCGACCTGTGCGATGTCACGGTTGTCCGCGGCGGCGGCGGCGGTCTGGATCGTCCTGATCGGGTCCCCCAGGTCGCGGACGAGCGGCAGCCCGAGCAGGCTGTCGTCGTCCTGCGCCAGCGGTGTCACGAGAACGTCCGCCCTGGCGTGGTAGGTGGTCGGCCGCAGGGCGAGCGCCAGCAGACCGCCGCCGAGCGCGGCGAGCGTGACCAGGGTCACCAGCAGCCGGTGTGCCCGAAGAGCCCGCAGGTCGCCGGCGGGACGCTCGTCGTACCGCTCCCGCGCGGGGCCGTCCCGCCATGATGTCGGGGATGGCGCCGGGGGCGGTGTCGAGTGCGGCATCGGGGACGGTGTCGTGGGCCTCTCCGTCGGCGGCTCCATCGGTGGCCCCGTCGATGGCTTCATGCCGTCACCTCGCAGCCGTCTCGTCGCCGGTGTCCCGGCGCCGGGAGCTCGTTCTGGCGAGCGCCAGGGCCTTCCCCGTCGCGCTCACCACCTGTTCCTGCTGGTCGTCGCGCATGTGGGCGAACATGGGCAGGGTGACCGTCCGCGCCGCGTACCGGTCCGTCAGCGGGAGTTCCCGCCGGGGTGACCCCGGCGGGGCGGCGTGGACGGTGCTGCGGTGGACCGGCGGATAGTGGACGCTGGTCTGGACTCCCCGCTCGGACAGGTGGCCGCGGAACGCGTCCCGGTCGACGTCCGCGGGCAGGACGACGGCGAACAGATGATGCGAGCGGGCGCATCCGTCATCCACGGGTTGCCCCGGGACCGCGTCCACGGGGTGGCCCGGGATCATGACGTCGAGGTCGCCCAGCGCCTCCCGGTAGCGGGCGTCCAGCCGGGCTCGCCGCTGGTTCTCCGCGGCCAGCCGCCGCAGCCGGCAGGCGGCCAGTGTGGCCCGCGGCTCGTCGATGCGGTAGTTGTAACCGAGCGCGACGACGTCGTACGTGTGCGCGTGGCCCTGGTGACGGTCCCAGGTGAGTGTGGTCATGCCGTGGGAGCGCAGTAGCCGCACCCGGTCGGCGATGTCCGGGTCCGCGGTCACCACGACACCGCCCTCGCCGACCGCCAGGTTCTTGTTCGCGAACATGCTGAAGGCGCCGGCGGTGCCGAAGGTGCCCAGGTGGCGGCCGTGCCACCACGAGCCGGCGGCGTGCGCCGCGTCCTCGAGAAGGATCAGGCCGCGGCGGGCGCACAGGTCGCGCAGCGCCCCGATCTCCCCGGCGTGCCCGCCGTAGGCGACGTACAGGACGGCCTTCGTCCGACTGGTGATCACCTGTTCGCAGCTGGCCGCGGACAGCCACGGCCGCGCAAGCCCGGCGATGTCGGCGAAGACCGGTGTCGCGCCCGTGTAGCGCACGGCGTTGGCGGTCGCCACGAACGTCAGCGACGGGACGATCACCTCGTCGCCGGTGGTCAGCCCGACCGCGAGGCACATCAGGTGCAGCGCCGCGGTCCCGTTCGTGACCGCGACCGCGTGCCGGGTACCGACGAAGCGTGCGAAGAGGTCCTCGAACTGCCGGGTCCGCGGGCCCATGCTGAGCCATCCGGACCGGTAGGTGTCGGTCACCGCCCGTAGATCGTCGTCCTCGACGACGAGATCCGACAGCGGCACGGCCCAGTGCATCACTGTCACTGTTCCGTGAGCAGGGCGACGTCCTGGACCGCCCGCTCGTATTCCTGCGGTGTGCCGATGTCGTACCAGGGGGCGTCGCTGGAATATGCCGCGACCTTCTCACCGGCCGCGAGCAGACGCTGGACCAGCTCCGGGAACTGGCACTCACCGTCCGGGAGGTGTTTCAGCGCCCGCGGCTCGTAGATGTAGACGCCCATGCTCACGTCGTAGTGCAGCGTCGGTTTCTCCCGGTAGGCGCTGACATAGCCGTCCGTGGTCTCGAGCACGCCGAGGTCGATGTCGACCGGGTTCTTGTGGGTGGCGATGGTCAGGGCGGCGCCGGTCTCGACGTGGAAGTCGACCAGCTCGCGGTAGTCGAGGCCGGTCAGCACGTCGCCGTTCATGGCGATGAACGTCTGGTCGAGGCCGGGGACGGCCCGCAGTGCCCCGGCCGTGCCCAGCGGCTTTTCCTCCCAGTGCCAGTGCAGCTCCAGGCCCGGTTCGAGCCGGGCCTGGGAGAAATAGGCCGCGATGAGCCCTCCGAGATAGTTCACACAGAGATCTACCCGGGTCACCCCGACGGCCCGCAGCCGGTCGATGATGTGCTGCAGGATCGGGCGTTCACCGACCGGCACGAGTGGTTTGGGGATGATTGTCGTGTACGGGCGCAGCCTGGTGCCGAGACCGCCGGCAAGAACAACCGCCCTGATGTGCGACAGACCGCTCATCCCGTTCATCGACATCCCCGTCCTCGGCCCCCCGGTGCGGAATCCGCCTGCTTCGGCAGACGGCCCGTCCGGCTTGCGTGGAAGAATTCCGGACCAGCCGGAAGAGCTCTCTTCGCCCGTCACGTCCGACAGTTTTTCCGTCGTGTTCGGGCTTTCTGTGAAGCTCGGTTCTCCTGTCCCGTTCGGTTTTCCCGTCATATTCGATGTCGAAACGGCAGAACAGCACGAGGGGGGTCCACAGCAGCAGTTTGCAGTCGGTGGTGAGCCGCCGGTCAGCGGCGTACAGGCGGTCGAGCCGCACCTTCTCCGGCAGCAGGTCGTCGACGTAACGGCGCACCGGATCCCCGTCCTGCCCGGCACCGATCAGGTCGCCCTCGTCCCGGAAGACGAGCTGGGTCCATCCCGACAGGCCGGGACGGACCGTCAGGATCTCCTGGTAGGCCCGCGGGTGCAGGGCCACGAACCGGGGATCCTCCGGTCGCGGGCCGACCAGGCTCATCTGCCCGCGCAGGACGTGCCACAGCTGGGGGATCTCGTCGATGCGCCGGCGTGCGAGAAAGGCGCCGATACGGGTGAACCGTTCGTCGCCGGCCGCCGTCACCGGCGGCCCCGACATTCCCATCCGCATCTTCCGGAACTTCAGGACGGCCAGTGGCCTGCCCCGATTGCCCACCCGCAGCGCCCGGTAACACACCGGCCCTCTTGATTCGATCTTGATGGCAAGCGCGATCAGGAGCAGTGCCGGCAGGGCCAGCAGCAACAGAACGGCCGCCAGCAGCATCTCGGCGGCCAGCTTCGTCCCGGCGAGAAACGCCTCCCCACGGGTCCGCCCTGTCGTGCCCGCGGTGGTGGGCCTTCCACTGAGGACGGGTCCTTCGTTGAACGGGCGTCCCGCGGCCGGATCCGGGCGCTGCGCCACCGGGTGTTCCGTTGCCGCGGGTTCTGCCGCCGGGTGTTTCGCCACCGACGTTTCCGTCACCGATATTGTGGTGAGAGCCCGCCGGATGTGCCCGGTCGTCCCGGCCACGGCGGTCGTACGACGGACCACGTCCTCCCCCTGCTTTCCCCGTCGACCGGTGGCGTACCGCCGGCCGGGCCGGGCCCGGGATTCCCACCGGATCCGGCGTCCGGAAGCCGGACTGGACGCCTCCCGGGGCCAGGCGCTCCACCGGCCGCCAGCGGGCCTGGAAACCGCATCGCCACCGTATGTCCGCCCCCGCCACCACCGGCTCCCCCATCGGCACCAACTCCCCTACGCCGTATGTGGGTGGCGGGGGTCGTCCGGGTCACGCCTTCTCCCCGGCCTCCCCGGCGATGAAGCGGGCGACCCGGCTCGCCTCGGTTTCCAGGGTCACCGCCCGGGCGGTGACCAGGCCGTGGGCGACCAGACGATCCCGCAGGTCGGCGTCGTCGACGAGACGGTTGATCGCGGTCACCAGCCGGCCGACGTCCGAGGGCGGCACGAGCAGGCCGGCGCACCCCCCGTCGAGCGCGGCGCGCACGCCGCCGACGTCGGTCGCCACGACGGGCGTCCCGCAGGCAAAGCCCTCGATCAGCACCTGCGGCACCCCCTCGGTGAGCGAGACGTGCACGAGGATGTGTGCCTGCCGGTAGAACCGCAGCAGGGCCGGGCCGAAGGGGACGTACCCCTCGAACACGACGCGTCCGTCGACGCCGAGCCGGCGGGCGTGCCGCCGGACCGCGTCCTCCAACGGCCCGCGGCCGAGCAGCCGCAGCACATGGCGCCCCGGCCGCTGCCGTTCCAGGTGGGCGAGCGCGTCGACGAGCAGCAGGGGGTTCTTCTCCCGGTCGATACGGCCGACGGCGAGCAGTTCGATCGGCCCCGTCCAGTCACGCCGTGGCACGGCCGCGGCGACGTCCCGGGCGGGGACCAGGCTGACCGTCATCGGCAGGACCGCTGGCCGGCGCCGCTCGTGGCCGGGTGGCCCGTCCCGCCGGCGCGAACAGCGACGCCGGGAGCCGTACCCGCGGGCGAGTTCCGTTCCGACGACCGTTGTCGGCAGCCACCGCGCCAGCAGACGGTAGCCGCTGTCGAGCGCCCGGACCGGCAGGAGCGCCGGCGCCCACCGGCGGCCGGGCAGGCGGCTGCGGAAGTACGCGGGGGTGTCCTGACGGACCCCGAGGACGACCCGTCTGCGCCGCAGGAGAGCAAGCGCGATCAGGACCATCGCGAACGGGTTCGGCCCGAGCACCCATACGACGTCCACCCGCGCCAGCCCCCGCCACATCCCGGTGACGGTGCCGGCCGCCGCGCGCGCCAGCGCGCCCAGCCGGCGCAGGCTGGCGTAGTACGGCAGCGCGACGAGTTCGGTGCCGGGCGGCAGGACGTGGTCCGCGGGCCGGTCCGCGCGGAGCGTGCGGCCGAAGAGGAGCAGTCGGTCGAAGTGCTGCCCGACCGCGCAGGTGAAGAGGAGGAACGCCTGGTCGGCGGAGATCCGCGGACCGGCGGCGGTCCGCTCGAGCTGGAAGACGTCGTCGGAGTAGACGCCCAGGCGGCCGTGCATGTTCGGTCATCCTGACCCGGCTCCCGGCAGCGGGCCAGTCGCGGCACGCCGACGGCAGTGGAGACGGCGGCAGGGACGGCAATCGCAGGACCGCGAGCCGCTGGCCTGCCGTCCGCCGGGCTGGCGGGCCAGCGGGAGCGCGCAGGAGAACGCACGGCCGTAAGCGGATCGCGATCGGCGAACAGCGGACGGTGAATATATCCTTCTCAGGATGGCCGCGCCTTGGCGGGGGGATGGTGACGGCGGCCCCCGGCATCCCAACTTCGTCTCGTCGGCGCTCGCGACCTGGGGCACACAGCTTGCGGTTGCTGTCCTCTCGCTCGCCAACGTCCTGGTCGTCGCGCGGTCGCTGGGTGCCACGGGCCGGGGCGACGTCGCCTTCCTCACGGTGATCGCCTACGTCGTCTCCCAGCTCTCCCTGCTGGGCGTGGAACAGGCGAACGTCAACTTCGCCTCGGCCGAGCCCGGGCTGCGACCGGCGCTGGCGACCAACTCGGTCCTGCTCGCCCTCCTGCTGGGGACGGTCGCCGCCGGTGCGGTCGGCGGTCTGATCGCGCTCTTCCCCCAGGTCGGCGGGCATTCGTCGGCCGGGTTACGCTGGCTGGTACTCGCCTCGGTCCCGATGCTGATCCTGCAGGTCTATCTGCTGTTCCTGGCGCAGGCCGACTACGCCTTCGGGTTCGCGAACGCGGCGTACCTGCTCGCCCCGCTGGTGAACGTCAGCGTCAACGGCCTGCTCGCCGCGCTCGGCGCGCTCAGCGTCGGTGTCGCGGTCGCCGCCTGCATCGGCGGCCAAGTGCTGGGCACCGCGCTGATGGCCTGGTATGTGGGACGCCGCGCGGCCGGGTTCGGCCGTCCCGACCTGCGCCTGGCGCGACGGTCGCTCGGCTTCGGGATGAAGGCGCACGCCGGGCAGACGATGCTGCTCGCCAACTACAAACTCGACCAGTGGCTGGTGGGCGCCATCGCCGGCGCCCACCAGCTGGGTGTCTACAGCGTGGCGGTCGCCTGGGCCGAGGCGCTGTTCTACCTGCCGACGGCGCTGGCCGCCGTGCAGCGGCCGGACCTGGTGCGTTCCAGTGGGGGTGATGCCGGCCAGGAGGCCGCGGCCGTGTTCCGGGTCGCGGTCCTGACCACGCTCCTGATCGGCGCCGGTCTGGTTCTTGCCGCGCCTTTTCTCTGCGTGACCGTCTTCGGTGTCGAGTTCCAGGACTCGGTCGTCCAACTGCGTGTTCTGACGGCCGGCGCGTTCGGGGTCGTCGCGCTCAAGCTGCTGGGCAACGCGCTGACCGCGCGGGGGAAACCGCTGCTGGAGACTGCCGCGGTGGGCATCGCGTTCGTTGCCACGGTGGCGCTCGACATCGTGCTCATCCCCGGGCACGGCGGTGTCGGAGCGTCGGTCGCCTCGGTGCTGGCGTATTCGGCCGGCGGGATCGCGGTCACCATCATCTTCGCGCGGGCGTTGGGGGCCAGTTGGGGCAGCCTTGTCCCACGCTGGCATGACGCGCGGGTGCTCGGGCGCGTCGGCCGGCGCTTCTCGGCGCGGCTGGTGCCGTCCCGGGCGGCAACGGCGAACACGTTCCGCGGCGACGGGTAACCCGCTCTCCGCCTGCCGGAAAACCAGGGTGGGACGCCGCGGAAATCTGCCGCGTCCGCCCCGGTTTTCTGGTTTTCTGAATCCTGTCAGGATCTGCCGGGGCGGGACGCGGCGGATTTCGTCTCAGCCGTTTTTTGTCCAGCCGTTTTTGTCTCAGCCGGGTCGCCGCGGCCGGTCGAGAACTCCTCGCAGGGTACCAAGAGCGTAACCCGCGTGCAGCGCCCCGAAACAGGCCATGACCCTGGCGGTCATCACCGGAAATCCGTCCGGGCGGCCCCCGACGACGGTCGTGTCGGGAACGGGCCCGTCTCGGCGCGCGCGTCCGACCGCCATGGCCGCCGACAGCGACGCGGCGGCAGAATATGCGAGCACAGCAACGGCAAGGGCCGCCCGTGTCCCGGTGGCGCAGGCCGCCCGATGTGTTCTGGACGCGCAGGCCGACGCCCCCGCCAGCCCCACCAGCGCGAGCAGAAAGGACGCCGGCGCCAGATGCCGGGGCCGGAGCATGCCGTGGTGTGCCCGGCACACCCGTACCCGGGCACGGCCATATCGGTAGTACTGGCGGAACACGGCCCGCCAGGAGGGACGGGCCAGGTAGTGGAACCCGATCGAGGTGTCGAGCACTATTCGGTAACCGGCCCGCCGCAGCCGCCAGTTCAGCTCCTCGTCCTCGCCGTAGACCATGTCAGGGTCGAAAAGGCCGACGCGTTCGAGCGCCGCGCGCCGGTAGACCCCGCACTGGACGGTGTCGACGAACGCGTGTTCCGTCCGGCCCGCGTACCCGCTGTCCCCGACACCGAAGTGGGACGTGCGGGCGAGCGCGGCCGCCGCCCCGAAGCGGGTGTCACCGTGCTGCCGCGGCCGCCCGCCCACACAGGCGACGTCGGACGGGCCGTCCCGCAGCACGGCGACGGCCCGGCGCAGGAAGTCACGCTCCGGGTAGCCGTGCGCGTCCACCTTCGCGACCAGGTCGTTGGTGGAGAGCCTGATGGCGAGGTTCAACGCCGTGGGCAGGGCGCGGCGCTGCCCGTCAGCGATCACTGTCAGGCGCTGGTCGGCGGCTGCCCGCTCGTCGGCGATCGCGACGGTGCGGTCCCGCGAGCCGCCGTCGACCAGCCAGATCCGCACCAGTTCCGCCGGGTAGTCCTGGGCCAGCACCGCGTCCAGGCAGCGGCCGACGTGGCGTTCCTCGTCATATGTCGAGATGACGACGTCCACCGTTTCCGCGCCTGTCGTCTCCCGGTCCGCCGCCTCCTGGCCGGTTGTTTCTCGGCCTGTGGTGTTCTGGTCTGTGGTGTCGCGCTGACCGGCCGGCGGTGCGGCACCCGCCGTTCCAGTGTTCTCGGCCGCCATGTCAGGACGCCGGGTGACATGCCGTGTCCGGCGCGCCGATCTCCTCGGGAGGCTCTTTCTCGGAACGCTCGTCCCCGGCGTGTTCCGCGCCGTTCCCGTGGTCGTTCCTGCGGGCGACACCGGTGATGATGTACCGCCAGCTCTGTGGTGTGACCCGTTCGCACAGGGCTCGGTCGACGGCGCCGAGCGCCCGCCGCTGCCGTTCGGAGCGGCCGAATCCGCCAAGTATCCCCAGCGTCGTGTAGTCGACCGTCCCGAACGCGGACAACAGCCCGACGGCCTCCGTGGCCGACAGATAACCGCATCCCTTCCGGCCCCAGCCGAAGTGCGTGCGGAAGAAACCGTGGATCCGCGTCCCGGCCGCGTTCTCCGCGAACCACAGCTCGCCGCCCGGTTTCAGCGCCCGGTACATGTTCGCGATCGCCTTCCGTTGCGGGACGGGCCACCTGTCGCCGCCGGTGGTCATTCCCGGGAGCAGGGACTTGAAGGCGACGATGTCGAAGGCGGCCACGTACGGCATGTTCAGCACGTCGATCCGCTCGTAGGTGACCGCGTCGCCGATGCCGTACGCGGCGTGCAGCCGCCGGGCGGCCGGTGACGGTTCCTGAAGGCCGGAACACACGACCTGGAATCCCTTCGTCGCCAGCCACAGCGAGAGACCACCGTGCGTCCCACCGAAACCGATTTCCAGGACGCTGGGGGTGGCCGCGGCCACCCTGCTGTGCTCCTCCCAGAAGGACAGGCACCTCGACCAGTTCGTCACGTCCCAACCGATGCTGTCACGGACGAGGCTCGCTCGGTTCATGCTCGCTTCCCTGCCCGCGTGCGTGCGTGAAGTAACCGAATCCGGCCCCTACGGTCGATATTCAGTTACAGAAAGTGATATTTGTGGCGGTCTGGTCTGTGGCTCGCCTGCGACCCGGACCTTGTCCGACAAATGATCATCGATCATGTCCCAACGTGGGTTCGCGGAGCCGGCGGCTGGGTGGTCGGCCCGTTACGGCAGGCGGGCGTGTTCGGCGCGGCTGGCGGCGATGCGCGCGGCCGCGAGCGCGCGGGCCCGCCCGGCGTCGCCGGTGAGCCGGGCGAGGATCGTCGCGAGCGGCCTGATCTGCCCGTGCCCGCCCCAGTGGCCCTCCGGAATCTCGGTGGGGAACACCCAGACCCGGCCGGGATCGCCAGCAACCTGCTGGCCACCCGACTCGACACCCTGGTGGCGGCAGGCGTGCTGCGACGCGTCCCCTACCAGGAGCCCGGCGACCGGCAGCGCTTCGAATACCAGCTCACCGAGCAGGGGCTGGATCTGCGACCCACACTGGTCGCGCTGCTGGAATGGGGCGACAAGTACCTCGCCGACCCGCGGGGGCCGTCGGTCGTCGTCCGGCACCGACCCGCCAACGACGAGGACGCCTGCGACGAGCCGGTCAGGGTCGTTCTCACATGCGCCGCGGGGCACATCCAGCTGCCGCCGCACGCCGTCCACCGTGCGCCCGGACCAGGCGCACGCTTCCTGGAGGCCACCTGACCGCGCATCCCCTGACGACCCCGCCCAGGCCAGCCACGTCACCGAATAATCACGTGTCGAACATGCCTAGCGCAGGGTGGCGCAGGGGGTCGGCTCGATGGAGGTGGCGTTGTCGTTCGGTTCACCGAGAGTGAGTACCCGCATGTGGGTGAGCAGGCTCTGCGGCAGGCCGACATATGTCTGGTCCCCCCAGGGGTAGGGCACCGTGGTCGACAGCGGGTTCTGCGCGACGAGACCGACGCCGCCGCCGGTGTCGCCGAGGATCATCCCGTACCGCTGGAGCGCGCGAGCAATGATCATTTCGTACTGGTTGAGACCGAGGGTGGACAGGTCCACGCCGGGGTCGAGCTGGAGGCGCGCGCCCTCGGGGATCGCGCCGACGTTCGTGCTCGTACCGTCGGCTTCGGTGGCCGGCAGGACGGGAGCACCCGCCCTCGTCTGCGGGTAGGCGAAGAACAGGGCGTGCCTGATCTCGCCGTCCCGCAGTTCCTCGGGGCGGATCACCCCCGCGGCGCCGGCCGCGCCCGAACCGGTCGCCGACAGGCCGCGGGGGTACCAGCCCGGCCCGGCCGTGGAGGTCGCGTTCGCCCAGGAGGCCGACCATCCGCCGTCGGCGTTGCGTACCGCCTGCCAGAAGTCGTACTCGCACCCGGTCGAACGGTCAATGATCACCATGTGGCCGTCGCCGGCCGGGTCGGGCACGGTGTGCGCGGGGATCGGGACGCCGGAGATCGTCGATGCCGGCGCCCACGGGGCGGTCAGCGTGACGGTGTGGCGCGGGGTGGTTGCGTCGGCGTAGTGCAGCGGCCTCGACCACTCCCTGACCGCGATCACGAAGCCCTGCGCCCGCGCGGCCTCGACGACCGTGCGCAGCATCGTGGCCGAGTTCGCGTCGGCTCCCGTGTCCGGTGGGACCAGGGTGTTCCACAGGCTCGTCGGCGAGTAGAGCGCCGGTGCCGGTGCGGTGGCCGAGGGGG
>NZ_CAAAFS010000184.1:0-12447 GCF_900634755.1 Protofrankia symbiont of Coriaria myrtifolia | reverse complement strand
GTGGGCGGGGGGGGCGTCGGCAGCTGGCGGCTGCTGGCAGGCCTGGAGACCGGCGCCTGCCAGCAGCGCCAGCAGGACCGGTATCAGCGCGGCGGGCCGCCGCCGCGGCCGCCGCGGCCTGGGCCGTAGGTCGGGCGGCCTGACCGGCACGGAACCGACCGGCGCACCGACCGGCACAGGATCCACCGGTACGGAATCGGCCGGCACGGAATCGGCCGGCATGAACAGGTGATTATTGGGCATGTTACTTCCTTATGGGTACGACCACCCCCCCGGGCGGAGGCACCGTAACAGTTCGCTCCCGGTAGTCCAAAATCCGAACAAGACCGTTACGGTGCCCATATCGGTGTTATCGCGGTAACGACCCGGTGAAGCGCGTGGAGTCAGTACAAATGGTTGCTCCACAACTGCGGGAACCACCCTTTTCACCGTCCGCTGGGATATGTCGGAACGCGTGCGGGGGCCGATGCCGATGGTGATGCCCGCCGAATCCCGGTTGATTCCACCGCCGTGCCCGACGGGCACCGTCCTGGGACGGGGCGTGCCGCGTCGGTGCGGTCACCACCAGCAGCGATTCCTGATGGTCCCGTCCGCGCGTCACGTCGCCGACGCTGTGTGATGTGCCGCGGAGTGCATGAGGAATACCGTCGCCGTGGCCGGGTACGAGTCAGTCGGTCCTCGTTGCCGGGCGAGGACACCGGCTGTCGAGGAGGAGACGCCGGTCGCCGAAGAAAGATGCCGAAGGAAGTCAGCTGACGACAATGCCGGACGAAACGGCGTCGGACGAACGTGTCAGAGATACGGGGGAATCATGACGGCGATGTCGGCCGGCCCGGCCCGGAGTACCTGTCGGGGCATGCCGTGAGAGTGGTTCTCTGCGACGACCACCGCATGTTCGCCGAGGGCATGGCGACGGTGCTGGCCACGCGCGGCTGGACGGTGTGCGCCGTGGCTTTCACCACCGCCGACGCCGAAAGCGCGATCCGACGTCATCGGCCCGACCTGGGGATGATCGACCTCGGTTTCCCGGACGGCGACGGCCTGGATCTGATCCGTTCCCTCGCCGGACTGGCACCGGCGACAAACCTGTTGCTGCTC
This sequence comes from Protofrankia symbiont of Coriaria myrtifolia, assembly GCF_900634755.1. Classification (NCBI taxonomy): domain Bacteria; kingdom Bacillati; phylum Actinomycetota; class Actinomycetes; order Frankiales; family Frankiaceae; genus Protofrankia; species Protofrankia symbiont of Coriaria myrtifolia. The sequence goes on along the minus strand of NZ_CAAAFS010000184.1, from coordinate 11,349 downwards.
ACCGGTTCCACCGACGCCGCGGCAGTCGGTGCCGCCATTCGGGCCGGCGCCGGCGGGGTCGCGTCCAAGACGCAGGGCATCGAACGGGTCATCGCGATCGCGGAACGTGTCGGCCGTGGAAAGACAATGACCGATGTGTGCGCTGTTACGCAAGGTACACGCGCCCCCCGCCGCCCTGCCGCGCGGGCAACCGTCGCCACCCTGCTGACCAGCCGGGAACGGGACGTGCTCGGCCGGCTCGGCCGAGGGCAGAGCACCGCCGTTCTCGCGGCGGATCTCGGCATCACGGTGAACACGGCGCGTTCGCACATCCAGAATGTGCTCACCAAACTCGGCGTGCACAGCCGACTGGAGGCCGCCGCGCTGGCGGCCAGGTCCGGTCTGCTGGACCGCGCCGGCTGACTCCCGGGGGGTGACTTCCGGAGGCTGATCCGAGGTGCGTCGGAGGTGTACTCAAAGTACCTGGACGGTACATGTCCAGCATGCGACCGAGCCGGCTACTGATCGCCGATTCCCAGCGCGCCTTCAGTGATGTCATCGCCGCCGCCTTACGTGTCGAGAACGATTTCACGGTGGTGGACACGGTGCCCAGCACGGAGCTGGCGAACAGGATTCTGGACCTGCGTCAGGTGGACGTTCTCCTACTTGACGTGGAACTTCTCGCGGCGGATGCGGTCGAACTCGTCAGGTGGCTGCGGCGGCTGTGTGAACGGCTGCCAACAGTCATTGTGACCGATCTGGACGACCCATCTCTGGCCATTGCCGCGGTACGCGCCGGAGTACGTTCGTGGGTGCCGAAACGGCTGGATCTGCACCATCTGATATCCGTGGTGCGAGGTATCCGTGACGGTGAGAGCTGGTTTCCGCCGCCCCTGTTGGGAGCCGTTCTCACCGAGCTGGCACGGTCGGCGCAGCCGTCCCCCGCGCAGCGGAAACTCGCCGCTCTCACCCGCCGTGAACGGCAGATCCTGCAGTGCATGGTGAACGGGCTCGATCGCGGCGCCATCGCCGCCCAGCTGTTCCTGTCCTCGAACACCGTACGCACCCACGTCCAGAATCTGCTCGGCAAGCTTGAGGTCCATTCCGGGCTGGAGGCGGTCGCGCTGGCCGCCCGCGCCGGTATCGTTCCTGACGGAACACCGGGCGAGGCGGCGGCCTTCGCCGGCGCGGCCGGAACCTGGCCGGCAACGAATCTCAACCAACGCTGACGGAGGCGGTGCCGCCGGCCGTGTGGCGCCGGGTGCGCTCTGCCCGGGTGCGGCGGCGGTCCTGTACCCGGGGCGGGGCTGGGTAGCGCCAGCGCAAGCAGCCCGCCAGCCAGGGAGATCGCGGCGATGACGTACCAGCCGTGCTGAAAACCGGCCAGCCGCGCCCGCGGCCCGTCCAGGGCGCCCAGCACGGCGACACCGACAGCGATACCGATCTGACGGATCATGCTGACCACGGCGGATCCGGTGGCGAACCGCGCGGGCGACCGTTGGGCTGTGTCTCCCGCGGGCCCGCCCGTCCAGCTCGTGCACGAGACCTGCGGCCAGGTGGCCGAGGCGGTCCCAACCTGCTCGCGGTGCGGCACCACCCTCCACATGGGAGACGTACGGGCGATCGCGGGACCAGGCGCGGCCGACAGCAGAACCCTGCCGTCCCGTACGTCACTGATCGCCGCCGACATCATGGGCTGCCCGCTGCCCGCTGCCCGCTGCCCGATGTCCGTTGCCGGGTTTGTGCGGCAACGCCGCGGACGGGTGTGACGGCAGGCCCGGACACTGGGCGTTGCCATTCGGTCGCATGGCTGTACGTAACCGTATGTTTACTCTGTTGCCGCCGGTCGTCCGCGGACGGCCGGCAATGTTGTCGTCATGACAGAGCCGCCGGTGGTCATATTCGGTCAAAGTGCCGATGGTGACAGATGGTGGGCGCTCCTGCCCTCCGCCGAGGTCCTGCGCGCGTCACGTTTCGACGATCTCCTCGCCCGTGTCGAGCGCGCGATGGCCGGGCAGGCGCCCGGCCGCCCGTTCGCGCTCATGCTCGACCATCGCGGCATCCGCGAACCGGGCGTCACACCACGCCCGCGCCGACGCGGCCGCCGCCCGACACGCCCGTCCCAGCCGTCCACGGGATGAAGTCGTCCACGGGACGAAAAGGGTGAACAAAACATGGCGTCGGTTGCCCAGGCGCTCGCCGAGTGGCGCCACACGGCCGAGGCCCACGCCGACCCGGGACCGCGCGCCGTTTGGCTGGTGGCGGGCCGTCGTATTGGCCGGTGCTTTCACGGGGAACCAGCGCCGCCGGTTCCCCGATTGCTCCCGAAAGCGTTCGCCGTGACGGGCGGGACGGGAATGCTAACGGCTGGCCGGTGGAACCGCATCCGCCACCGTCACGCCCCGTCAGAAAATCGGGTGAAGATGGCAATGTTTACCGTCACACGCCGGCCGGGCATCCTGGGACAGGGCGCCGGTCCTTGAGTCATCGGCTTACCGGCCGACCATGAAGGGAAACGAAATGACGCTCGTGAAAAAGCCCCTGTACCTGCTGCCCGCGGTGGGCGTGGCCCTCTCGGCCGTCCTGTTCGCCCCGGCGGCCGCCCAGGCGGCTCCGTCAACGGGCCACTTCGACAAGTCGTACGGGAGCGGGTACGACCACGGCAAATACGGCCATGCGGAGTATGGCTTCAAGAACTACGACTATAAGAGCTACGACCACGGCTGGTACGACGGCCACGGCTGGTACGACCACGGCAAATGGTACGACGGCCACGGCTGGTACGACGGCCACGGCAAGTTCCACCAGGACAAGTCCTACAAGTAGGCGGAAGCCGCCGGCCCCCACGGTGCTGGGAGCCTGGTGAAGGACCCCGTTCGTCCACCGGGAAGGCCGGTGGGATAGTCAGCCGTCGGCTGGCTCGTGCCGGCCACAACGGCGCCCGCAGGAATCCCACGGCCGGGACATCGCGCATGAGACCGCCGACGCGCACCGGCACTTTTCCGGCGGATGGCGGGGAGAGAAAACCGCGGGCCGCCCACGACACCGGGCGGCCCGCGGACCCATGCGCCAGCGGCATCAACCATCCGTTCAGGATTCCAGGCGGAACTCGGTTACCGGCCGCGCTTTCCCGGTCGGCGGCAGAGCACGTCAGAGGCTGGGATCTTCGCCGGAGCCCTCGAGATCGCCTTCGAGGTCGAGGTAGGTCTGGCGGAGGCCGTCGAGGGTGACGGGGTCCGGTTTCTCCCACAGTCCGCGGTCGGCGGCCTCCAGCAGGCGTTCGGCGATGCCGCGCAGCGCCCACGGGTTGGACGCCCGCATGAAGTCGCGGGTTTCCGGGTCGAAGACGTAGGAGGCGGCCAGCGACTCGTACATCCAGTCCTGGACGACACCGGCGGTGGCGTCGTAGCCGAACAGGTAGTCCACGGTCGCGGCCAGCTCGAACGCGCCCTTGTAGCCGTGCCGGCGCATCGCCGCGATCCACCGCGGGTTGACCACCCGGGCGCGGAAGACCCGGTGGGTCTCCTCCCGCAGGGTGCGGGTGCGCACCGCGTCCGGTACGGCGCTGTCCCCGATGTAGGCGGCCGGGGACGCGCCGGTGAGCGCCCGCACCGCCGCCACCATCCCGCCGTGGTACTGGAAGTAGTCGTCGGAGTCGACCAGGTCGTGCTCGCGGGTGTCGGCGTTCTTCACCGCCACCTGGATGCGGCGGAACGCCTGCTCCATGTCGGCGCGTGCCTGACGGCCGTCGAGGCCGCGGCCGTAGGCGTAGCCGCCCCAGACCGCGTACACCTCGGCGAGGTCGGCGTCCGAGCGCCACTCCCGCGAGTCGATCAGGGGCAGCAGCCCGGCGCCGTACGCCCCCGGCTTCGAGCCGAAGATCCGGCTGGTCGCTCGCCGCCGGTCGCCGTGGGCGGCGCCGTCGTGGGCGAGGTCGGCGCGGACGTGCGCGGCGAGCAGGTTGTCGGCGTCGGCCTCGTCGTCGAGCCCGGCAACGGTGGTGATCGCGTCGTCGAGCAGGGCGATCACGTGCGGGAAGGCGTCCCGGAAGAAACCGGAGATCCGCACCACCACGTCCACCCGGGGCCGGCCGAGCTCCGACAGGGGCACCACCTCGAAGCCGGTCACCCGCCGGGAGGCGTCGTCCCAGGTCGGCCGGCAGCCGAGCAGCGCCAGCACCTCCGCGATGTCGTCACCCTGCGTGCGCATGGCGGAGGTGCCCCAGACGGTCAGGCCCACCGAGGCCGGGTAGGAGCCGGTGTCGGCGAGATGGCGGGCCAGCAGCGAGTCGGCGAGCGCCCGGCCGGTCTCCCAGGCCAGCCGGGACGGGATCGCCTTCGGGTCGACCGAGTAGAAGTTCCGCCCGGTCGGCAGCACGCCCACCAGCCCCCGGGTGGGCGAGCCGGACGGCCCGGGCGGCACGAACCCGCCGCCCAGCGCCCGGAGCACGTTGGTGATCTCGTCGGAGGTCCGGTCCAGGCGCGGCACCACCTCGGTGGCGGCGAACGCGAGCACCCGCTCGACCTCGGTGTAACCGGGACCGGCGGCGCCACCGCTGGCCCCGCCGTCCGTGAGGACGTCCGCGCACACCCCGGCCGCCGCGGCCGGGTCCCAGCCCGTGGCATCCATGCCGGCGACGAGCGCGCGGGCGGCCGCCTCGAAACCGTCGACCTCCACCCGCGCGGCACCGCCGCCCTCGACCAGACCGAGCGCGGCCCGCAGACCCGGCAGCGCCCCCGCCGTGCCGCCCCACACCTGCGACGCCCGCAGGATCGCCAGCACCAGGTTCACCCGCGCGTCACCGGCCGGGGCGGCGCCGAGGATGTGCAGGCCGTCGCGGATCTGGGTGTCCTTCACCTCGCAGAGGTATCCGTCGACATGCAGCAGGAAGTTGTCGAAGTCGTCGTCGCCGGGACGCTCGTCCAGCCCGAGATCGTGGTGGAGCTGGGCGGCCTGGATGAGCGTCCAGATCTGCGCCCGGACCGCCGGCAGCTTGGCCGGGTCGAGCGCGGCCAGGGTGGCGTGCTCGTCCAGGAGCTGTTCCAGCCGGGCCATGTCACCGTAGGTGTCGGCGCGGGCCAGCGGCGGCACCAGATGGTCGACGATGACCGCGTGCGCCCGGCGCTTGGCCTGCGTGCCCTCCCCGGGATCGTTGACCAGGAAGGGGTAGACCAGCGGCAGGTCGCCGAGGACCGCGTCCGGCGCGCACCCCGCCGACAGGCCGAGGCCCTTGCCGGGCAGCCACTCCAGCGTGCCGTGTTTGCCCAGGTGCACGACCGCGTCCGCGCCGAACTCCTCGTCCAGCCAGCGGTAGGCGGCCAGGTAGTGGTGGGACGGCGGCAGGTCCGGATCGTGGTAGATCGCCACCGGGTTCTCCCCGAACCCCCGCGGCGGCTGGATCATGAGCAGGACGTTGCCGAACCGCAGCGCGGCCAGCACGATCGCGGGCTCCCGCCCGTCTCCGTCCGCGGGCCGCAGCAGGCCGCCGCCAGCGCTGCCGGGAATATCACCGGGAGTGACCGCTGGAGGGTCGACGTAGAGGCTGCCGGGCGGCTCACCCCAGTGTTGGAGCATCCCCTCGCGCAGGGACGCCGGCAGCGCGTCGAACCAGCGCCGGTACACGCTCGCCGGCACCCGTGCCGGGGCGGCCGCGAGCTGCTGTTCGGTCAGCCACTCGACGTCGTGCCCGCCGGCGGCGATGAGGGTGTGGATGAGCGTGTCCCCGTCGGTGGGGACCGGCCGTCCGCCCGGCCCGTCCTCGCCCAGGTCGTAGCCGGCGGCCCGCAGCGCGGCCAGCAGCCGGACAGCGGAGGCCGGGGTGTCCAGGCCCACGGCGTTGCCGACCCGGGCGTGCTTGGTCGGGTACGACGACAGCACCAGCGCGATCTTCTTCTCGGCGTTCGGGACGTGCCGCAGCCGGGCCAGCCGGGCGGCGGTCCCGGCCAGCCGGGCGGCGCGCTCGGGATCGGCCACATAGCCGGGTACCCCGTCCGGCCCGGACTCCTTGAACGAGAACGGCACGGTGATGATCCGGCCGTCGAACTCGGGGATCGCGACCTGCATGGCCGCGTCCATCGGCGACAGCCCCGCGTCGCTGCCCGCCCACTGCGCCCGCGACGACGTCAGGCACAGGCCCTGAAGCACGGGTATGTCGAGTGCGGCGAGCGCGCCGATGTCCCACGCCTCCTCGTCCCCGCCGGCGGACGCGTCCGCCGGGCGGGTGCCGCCGGCCGCGAGCACCGTCACGATCAGCGCGTCCACCCCGGCCAGCAGCGGGAGGACGTCGTCGGAGGCCGAGCCCAGCCCGCGCAGGGAGGCGGCGAACACCGGCCGGGCATTGACCCCGCGCGTCTCCAGCGCGTCGCACAGCACGTCCACGAAGGCGGTGTTCCCGGACGTCGCGTGCGCCCGGTAGAACACGACACCGACGGTGGGGCGGTCCGTCTTCACCGTGCGTGTGCCGTGCACCCCGGCGGCGGGCATCGGCGTGGGCGGGGTGAACCCGAACCCGGTCAGCAGCAGCGTGTCGGCGAGGAAGCGGTACAGCTCGGCGAGGTTCGCGGTACCGCCCTCCACCAGGTAGGCCAGCGCCTCGGTGGCGACGCCGGCCGGCACGGTGGAGCGGCGCATCAGGTCGGCGTCGGGCAGCGCCTCCCCGCCAAGGACGACCGCGGGCAGGCCGGCGGCGAGCGCCGCGGCCAGGCCGTCCGGCCATGCTCGCTGCCCCCCGAGCAGCCGGACGACCACCGCGTCCGCGCCCCGCAGCAGGTCTGGGACGCCCTCGGCGGCGAGCCGGGCCGGGTTCGCCACCCGCCACGGCATCCCGCTGGCCCGGGCCGCCAACAGTTCGGTGTCGGCGGTGGACAGCAGAACGATCACCGGCTCGCTGCCAGGACGTGTCACGTCGATACTCCCGAGGAGAAGAAAGGATCAGCAGGCGAAGGGGTGCGGCACGCGAACGCGGATGGTCGACACGCCCTGGCCCCGGACCGCATGCTGACCCTCGCAATCCGGTCGACCAACGGCATACCAACGGCATACTGTAATCGTCTGGGACGGCTCGGGGGCTGTTCCGCCGGACCTGGGCCTCGGCGGCCGCCCTGGCTGGCCGGCGGCCGGGACCCGGAAAACAACGGAAACAACAGGCCGGACACCAGGATGGGAAACGCGCAACGCGGGCAGGGGATCCAGGTCACGCCGCGCGTTCAGTATTTTCCGCGATCAGCAGCTTGTGAGCAGGCAGGCGTTCTTGTCCCACCAGGAGGCTGCGGAGACGGCTGACGGATCTTCACGCACCACCACGACACGTTCCGTGTCGAACGCCCAGTTGATCTGGAACTTGCCGTTACTGAGAAAAATACACACCTTGCGGCCCAGCGTCCCGCTGGAGGACGTGTGCCAGGTGGTGTTCGACTCCTGGCCGTCCTTGCAGTTGCCGAGGCCGTTGACGGAGCCGGCGGCGCGGTCCAGGTACGCGTTCATGTCCGCGACGGTCCGGTACCGCAGGAGCTGGACCTTGGTGGAGTCCGCGGCGGTCTCACACGTGATCGCGCTCAGGGCGTTCCAGGGAGCCACCGACTCCAGATCGGGACGGCTGTGGCAGGAGCGACGATCGATCAGGCTGCTGCGCAGCAGGGTGCAGATGGCCGCCTGATCGGTGTCGAGGGACGGTGACGCCGTACCCACCGTGCACGGCGGACGGGCCGTCGCCGTCGTGCGGACCGGGCTCGGGGTCGGGGTGCGGGTCCTGGTCGGCGTGGGTGTGGGCGTGTCGGTGTACGGCGCGGTCGAGGTCGGGGGCTGCGGCGGGGGCTTCACCGTCGCGCTGCCGGTGAGGGCCATGGCCACCAGCGGCCCTATCACCGCCGTCAGCAGGCCCACGAGTGAGGGAACGACGATATTGGGATTGCGCCACCACGGGTCGTTCGACAAGCTCAGTACCCCCTTGAGAGCCTGTTCCGAGCCTTTCGTCCACCCGGATGGCCATTACCCGGACAGGTCTGACCGCCCCCGCGGATCCTGCTTGTTCCCGGCCAGACCGGTATACAACGTCTGACGCTGTGACGGGAAACAGATGGCGGGGACCCTACCGACGGATCACCGACAGATCAGGAGGCGGCCGATCACCGGCCGGCGGCCCGGCCTGGAAGAAGCGCGGTCTCCTCAGGTCATGTCGACCCGACCGCAACGGTCATCGGCCGCCATTTCTCCGGACGGGCGGTGGGCCGGCATCCGCGGCACCATCCGGTGACCGGAGGCGATGGCCGCTGTCACCTCGGCGCCCCCGGCGGGACGAAGGGCAGGCTGGCCGGCGGGCCGCCCTCGAGCAGTCGGCGGACGGCCGCGGTGTCGAGATGGTCCGCGACCAGGTCGCCGAGGATGTCCAGACGGCGGCGGCGGACGTCGGCGAAACAGGTGCGGGCCGGGGTGAACGAGCGTCCGGCGCGGGCCGCCACGTCGACGAGGAACTCCCGGCGGAACTCGTCGTTCTCCAGCAGCCCGTGCCAGCTCGTGCCGGCGACCGCGCCGGCGCGCACCCCGTCCGCGGCGAACGGCTCGACGGCCGGCCCCCCGGCGTTTCCCCTCACCGGCCCACCCGCGGGCCTCGCGAGCGGCCCGGTGTCGTGGACGGTGAGCCGGCCGTGGCGGATCTCGTAGCCGGTCACGGTCAGGCCGTCGGGGGTGGTTCCGGTACGGCGGCCGAGCAGCTTGTCGGGGGCGAAGGTGGTGGTCACCGGCAGCAGGCCGAGGCCGTCGACCGTGCCGGCGCCGGATTCGACCGGGTCGTCGATGCGCCGGCCGAGCATCTGGTAGCCGCCGCAGATCCCCAGCAGCGGCCGGCCCCGCGCGGCCCGGGCGCGCAGGGCGGCGTCCAGGCCGCGCCGGCGCAGCCAGCCGAGGTCGCCGACGGTCGCCCTGGTCCCGGGAACGACCACCAGATCGGCGTCGGTGAGATCGTCGGGGCGGGTCGCGAAGCCCACCAGCACCCCGGGCTCGGCCCGCAGCGCGTCGATGTCGGTGACGTTGGACAGCCGCGGCAGCCGGATCACCGCCACCCGCAGGACGTCCCCCGTGTGGCTGGTGGCACCGGTACCGCCACCACGGCTGTCGGCGCCACCGGTGTCGGTGGCGCCGTGTGTGTCCGCGCCGTCCGCGTCCGGGTAGGCCGGATAGGAGGCGAGGTCCAGGGAGTCCTCGACGTCCAGCCACAGTCCGGAGCGCCACGGCAGCACCCCGTGCACCGGACGGCCGGTGAGTCGCTCGAGCTGGCGCAGCCCGGGCTCGAGCAGCCGGGGGTCGCCGCGGAACTTGTTGACGATCCAGCCGGCGACCAGCGCCTGGTCGCCGGCGTCGAGCAGCGCGAGGGTGCCGAACAGCGCGGCGAACACCCCGCCGCGGTCGATGTCGCCGACGACGAGCACCGGCAGGTTCGCGGCCCGGGCCAGGCCCATGTTCGCGATGTCGGTGTCCCGCAGGTTGATCTCCGCGGGCGAGCCGGCGCCCTCGCAGATCACCGCGTCGAACCGGCCGCGCAGGTCGGCCAGGCAGTCCGTGACGATGCCGGCCAGCCGCGCCTTGTACGGGCGGTAGCCCAGCGCGTCGACCTCGGCGACGGGCCGGCCGAGAACGACGAGCTGGCTGTGCCGGTCGCTTCCGGGTTTGAGCAGCACCGGGTTCATCGCCGCCTCCGGTTCGACCCCGGCGGCGGCGGCCTGCATCGCCTGGGCGCGGCCGATCTCCGCGCCGTCCGCGGTCACCACCGAGTTCAGCGCCATGTTCTGCGCCTTGAACGGCGCGACCCGCACCCCTTCGCGGGCGAGCCAGCGACACAGCCCGGCGGTGACCACGCTCTTGCCCGCGTCCGACGTCGTCCCGGCGACCAGCAACGCTCCCCCGCTCACCGCCGGCCCCGCCGGCGGGGCCGGGCGGTGGCCCATGTGGAGGCCCGTGCGGAAGTGTGTCTGGAGACTCGTGCCGAGCCCAGCGCCGACCGGGCCGCCGCCGCGGCCACGGCGACGCCGGCGGACAGCACCAGCGCGCAGCCGCTGACCGCGGCGGAGAGGACCGCGGCCCGTTCCAGGTCGGCGGGTACGGCCGGCCGGCCATAGCCCATCACCGGCCGGTGCTCCACCCCGTGGTGGTAGCGCAGCGTCCCGCCGAGGCGCAGCCCGAGCGCGCCGGCGAACGCCGCCTCCACCTGGCCGGCGTTCGGGCTGGGATGGCTGCGGCCGTCCCGGCGCATCACCCAGAAGGCGTCGACGGCCGAGCCGCCGACGACTGGCGCGCACGCGCAGGCCAGCAGCCCGGCGACGCGGGACGGCAGCAGGTTCGCGAGATCGTCCAGGCGGGCCGAGGCCCAGCCGAAGCGGGCGTGGCGGGTGTTGCGGTAGCCGACCAGCGCGTCCAGGGTGTTGACCGCCCGGTAGCCGAGCAGCCCCGGGACACCGCCGAGCGCCCCCCACAGCAGCGGCCCGACGACCGCGTCCGAGGTGTTCTCGGCCAGCGACTCCACCCCCGCCCGGGACAGCCCGGCGCGGTCGAGGACGGCCGGGTCCCGGCCGCACAGCGACGGCAGACGGCCACGGGCGGCGATCAGGTTGTCGCGCAGGAGCTCGCCGCCGAGGCGACGGCCGTGGCGGCGCAGGGATGTCCCGCCCAGCACCGTCCACGTCGCCGCCGTGGTCAGCGTCACCGGGGCTGCCCGCGGGCAGCCGAGCCGGTGGCCGGCCCTGGTCACCCCGGAGCGCGCCAGGGCGCCGACGGCGACGGTGCCGCCGGCGAGCGCGCAGGTGTAGGCCAGCCCGGCGGCCCGGCTGTCGCGGTAGAGCAGCTGTTCGGTGTGGTTGGCAACGGTCCCGAAGGCCGCCACCGGGTGCCCCCGCGCCGGGTCGGCGAGGGCGGCGTCGAGCGCGGCGCCGGCGAGCAGCCCGACGGCACGGAACCATCCGGACACGGGAGTTCTCCCTGACACGAGGAGGAGGCCACGCCGGCCGGTACCGACTGGCGGCATGATGGACTATGTGACGTGATCAGCAGCTCGGCGTGATCGGATACGCGGCGTGAGCGATGGCTCAGTGTGAGCGATGACTTAGCGTGACCGGGTGCTCAGTGCGCGGGGCCGTGATGCCATGGCCAGCCCCCACAGGGCGCCGGCCGCCGAGCCCGGGCCACCGGGGCGACCGGCGGCCGATGTCAGGGGAGATTCCCACCGGCTTCCTCCGCGTCCATCATGCGTCCATCGACTGGGCCCGGTGCATCGGCTGGGCATGACGAGCAGAACAGATCCCCCAACTCCCGGTCAAGTCGCCACCCTGACCACTTCCCACCCTCGGCGGCCATCCCGTCCGGCGTGCGCTGAACCGGCCGCAC
>NZ_CAAAFS010000183.1:0-4630 GCF_900634755.1 Protofrankia symbiont of Coriaria myrtifolia | reverse complement strand
CTCCTTCCCTATGGACAGCGAACCTCAGGTTCGCTGTCCACGGAAGCGGGATCACTCCACGGCACGGTGCAGGTCAGGTGTCAGGTGTCAGCTGGTAGCGCGGCAGCAGCCCGAGCCCCGACGGCGAACAGAACCCGACTGCGCGGCACGCGAGCACCGTGCCGATCGCGTTGGTGTCAGTCGAGTGGGCGGTCGGTCAGGTCCGGCGGCGGTTCGACGCGCTCGACGCGGCCCGCGGCGGCGCTGTCACGCCGGCCGCGCCCCTGGAGATTCTCGAGCAGTTGCTGCCCCTCGACGCGAACCGGCGGGTCGAGTCCGAGGCATGGCTCGCGCTGGTCGGTAACGCGCACCTCGGAGCGGACCTGCGCGAGCAGCGGCGCGAGATCGACAGGCTGATCCGCCATGTCCGGGGTCGAGTAGGAAACATGCAGAAGAGTGCAGTTTGGTGTCACATGACTTGACACTCCGCCACTGTGCTGCCGCGGCGGTGATCGTCTGGACGCCTGTCGAATGACGGACGGGAGGCGGAATCGGTCGATTGCGCCCCCTCTCGCCGATCCAATGAAGCGAGCCGGGCATAGCGGTGCAAATCGGTGCACCGATCCAATCGGGTTCACTCCGCAATTGCGCCTCCCCATTTAGCCCCCTTATGGTCGCGATCGGGCGCCTCGCTGGACGAGCTAAGAGGGGTCAATACATGACGGACCGTCTGTATCTCGGCACTCCACCGACAAGCAGACCAATGCCCGTCAACTCCATGCTTTGGACAGTCTGTTCAAGTCCGGCGCACCCAGGTACGAGGACCCGGCCACGTCGTCCCGCGTCTACGCGATCAACCGATCCGGGTTCCGCCGGCTGCTCGACGAGGCGGCGGTCGGCGACACCATCCGCATCGCGGACGCCGCGCGGCTGTTCCGCTCGACCAAGGACGTCATCCAGATCCGGGAGGTCCTCCAGCGGCGCGGGATGCATCTGCGTATCGCGACCGGTGCATGGTCCGGCTTCGACCTGGCGGCCGACGACCCGCAGACCAAGCTGTTCGTCACGATGCTCGCCGGGGTCCTCGAGTTTCAGCGGGACATGATCAGCGAGAACACGAAGGAAGGTGTCGCCGCCGCCGAGGCTGCGGGAAAGACGCTGGGGCGCCCGGCCGCGCTCGACGAGGACAAGGCGGCCGACGTTGTCGACGCGTACGCCAAGGGCGCCGCGGTGAAGGTGCTCGCCCGGCAGTAAGATGTCGCGCCCAAGACCATCCGCAGGGTGCTCGACGCAGCCGGCGCCCGCGACGCCGTCGACGTCCTGGAGGAACTCGACGGCATGGCCACCGACGTCGAGGAGCAGGCGCCCGAGCCCGAGCAGCCGCACACCATCGACGTGCCCGGCCTGCTCGCCGAGCACCTCAAGGCCACCGAGGTCTCCGAGATCCCCGAAGCGCTGCGCGGTGGCAGGACCATTCGCCGCGGCCAGGGCTACTCGGTGCGCGTCACCGCCCCGCTCGCACTCCACCAGGCCACGCTGGGGCAGTGCGCCGCCCTCGCCGGCGACGGCTCGACCCTGGCCGGACGCAAGGCGTACCGCACGTATGCCGACCGGATCGCGGCGGCGATGGGGAAGGAGTGAAGGCGTCAGTTATCTGGGGTTCCTGAGCTGAATCGGCAGGTTCGCACCGTGGCAGTACGGCCTCGCCTTCGCCGCGCCCTCGATCGGCGGGCTGCTCGGTTCGCGGCTGGCCCGACCGCTCGTCACCCGGTTCGGGCAGCACCAGGTCCTGGTCGTGGTCGGGGCGCTGCGCGCGATCTGGCCCGTCGGCCTGGCCTTCCTGGGGCCGGGGACCGGAGGGCTGCTGCTGGTGATGGGCGTCGAGCTCGGGCTCATCTTCTGCTGCGGGGTCTTCAACCCCGTCTACGCCACCTACCGCCTCGAGCGCACCGCGACCGACCGGGTCGCCCGCACGCTGTCCGCCTGGGCGGTGACGAAAGGCCTCGACCGCGCTCCTGACGGCCGCCTGGGGCGTGCTGGGCGGCCTGCTCGGCCCGCGCACGGCCATCGGCCTGGCCGGCGTGCTCCTGCTGGCGACCCCGCTGCTGCCCCCCCCGGCGCGGCAGCGCTTCCCTCCGAGCCGGAGCCGGCACTGAGCCGCGCCTGACGGGCCGCCACGGCCGTCACCGCGATCGGGCTGCGCCGCCCCTCTTCGGAGCAGTTCACCCTTCCGCGTACAGCTCGGAGATGAGCGCGACGGCCTCCGCCGTGGCCAGTGGGGGTCGGGCCCGTAGCCTCCATACGGATCGACGGGCCCAAGGCGCCCGGGTCGCCGAGGGCCGCATCAACGGTGGCGGTGACGGCGGCGATGGTGGCCGGCTCGTTGCGGCTGGGCAGGATCGCGGCGGCGTTCATCCGGTCTCGTGCTCCTTGGTCAGCAGGTCGGCGGCCGTCTCAGGGCCGGGGGCGTGCAGGTAGTCGAACCGGCGGCCCGCAAGCGCGGCGATGAGGTGGCTGCGCCAGCGGGCCAGGGCGGGGGTGTCCGCGGCCACACCGGCCCGTACCGCACCCCGGCCACGCCGCCCACCGGGGTAGGCAGGCCGGAGATGTAGCGGCCCAACATCTCGTGCAGCCGCAGCCGCTCGTTCACCGACAGCGTGGCTTCGTTCACTTCAAGGGACAGCGTTTGTGTACGGGTTTCGGAATCAGTTGGTGATCAACAAGCTCGCGGATGTTCACGTGAAATGACGGCACTCCGGTGTCCGCGAACGGGAACGGCCCGCCGTCCGCGAGGGCAGCGGACCGTCGAGGCCGGGTTGCGGCAGGCCGACGGCCGCTGCAGGGCCACATCGACGTGCAGGGCAGTAAGAACATCACCCCGCACCTGTACACGGCAGCTCTCCTGACAGACGCCCCGGTCCTCTTGGCCGCAGCCCCGGACATCCTCGACACCGCCGTATGCGCGCGGATCCTGACCCACACCGGGGCCCAGGTAGGCTTGGCGAAGTGTGGTGGGGTGCGGACGATGTAGTGCGGGTGTTGGCACCGTCGGAGCAACGATTCGTGCGGCATGGCACTTACACCGGCCGTTCCGTGTCGGTCGAGGGCGCGCTCGATCCGTCGGCGCTGGGTGCTGCCTTCACGGCGTTGCAACGCGCCTATCCGGTAACGACCGCTCGCATCGGGGAGGACGCCGCGGGCCGCGGCTATCTGCTGCGGCCCGGGGATGTGGCGCCGGCCGGGATATGGGAGAGTCACGGCGACCCCGACGTCGTGCGGGTGCCGGCCGAGCCGATGAATCCGGCCACCCAGCTCGCCTACCTGGACCTCGTGCTGGGCGGTGCGGCCCGGTCGCGGGTCACGCTGTTCGTGCACCACAGCATCGCGGACGCGGGCCACGGTGTGGAACTGTTCTCGCGGCTGTGGGACTACTACACCGATCACGTCGACACCGGGACGATAACCGTTGTGCCGCACGATTATCCGCAGTCGCTGGAATGGTATGCGGCAGCCCGCGGCATCGTGCGGGACTCGGTATCCGGCTTCGAGGACATGATGCGGCCGCTGCCGTCCGAAGCGAAGACCCTTCCCTGCGACAACGGTGCCGTTGCCACAAGCGCGCTCGCCCGCCCCCGGCGAACGCGGCTGGATCAGAAGGCCACGGCGCGGATCATCCGACTGAGCCGCCACCAGGGCATCACCGTCAATGCGCTGGTCACCGCCGCGTTGCTGCGCGCATACGCCGCTGAATTTCCCGGGGCCGCAGGCGATCCAGTGCCGGTCGGTTGCCTGTATCCGGTGGACATGCGATCGCGACTGAGCCCGTCGATCGCGGCCGCCGCGGGCACCAACATGGCCGGACTCGCGGCCTTCACCGCCGACATCGACGTCTCTTCCGGAGTTGCCGAACTGGCGCAACGGATCTCGGCCCGACTGCGCCACGATCTGGCCGGGGGCATCGTGCAGCAGTCGGTACTGCATTTCCCGGACTTCTTCGGCACCACCAGGACTCATTCCCTGGCCAGCCATGTTGCGGTGACGAACCCCGGGATGATACCCGATTTCCGCACCCCCGCCCACCTCGGCCTGACCGATTACGAGATCGTGTACCTGTCCGCCCACCCCAGGCCGTCGGCGGGCGCCTCCGCCGCCGTCACCTTCCTGATGTACACCTTCGCCGGCCGCCTGACCATCGGCTTGCTGGGCGGCGGCACTGATGCGGACCGCCTCCTGATGGCGGCGCGAAAAGAGCCGATCGCGTTGTCCGCCGCATCAACCGGCGCCTACTCCCGCTCGGCGATGGCCTCTGCCGGTACTGCCGGGTGGTGACCGCCGAGAGCCGGGTTGACCTCGCCGGTATCGCCATGGTTGGCGACGACCCGTTGTAGATCGGCCGCGAGGCCGCCCCGCAGCTGCGGACCATCCCATAGGAGACGTCCGCGGCATGCTCATCGACCAGGCGGTGGAAGATCCGGGACACCGTGTGCCGCTGCTTTTGCGCGGCTGCGGCCAGGCCGAGTCCAGCGCCTTCCGCACCGTCCGCCACGTCACGCCGTACTTGTGCTCCAGCTCCCGCATCGACGTGCCGTCACGGTGGTCACGCCGGATCGCCGCGTACAGCTCAACCTTCGACATCGGCGGCATGACCAGT
>NZ_CAAAFS010000182.1:0-45142 GCF_900634755.1 Protofrankia symbiont of Coriaria myrtifolia | reverse complement strand
AGACAACGGTTTCCACCGACGGCTTCCACTGGTGTAGGTGGAAACCGCTGTCATAACGACGGAAACCACCTACGCTTTGCGCCGCTTGCGACGGGAGTGTCCGACGATCTTTACGGGTGATCTTCGGAGCGAGGCCATGAGCCGTGGAGGCAGGTGAACGTCGCTGTCCGTCACACCGTTTGGTGAGCGGACCCCGCCGCCATAGGGCTCGTGGGCGGTGGCGTGCACCACCCATTTTTGGCGTCTCCTTCAGTTGCTAATGTTTGCAATTGGTAAGGTCGCCGTGCCGCGTGCGGGGAACAGCCAGTGGCCGGCCACGGGCCACCGGGCGCGCCAGACGCCGGCAACACGGACCGTGGCGACACGAACCGTGCCGTGGCGATGCGGGGCATCTCGGCCTGGGCGCGATGGGGCGGGTAGCCGGGCACGAACAGCGAGGGGGGCGTACGAAAGGTGAGCCGGTGACGCGACGGTGAGCGGCGGGGCTGCGTCGGTGACCGCGCCTCTCTACCAACTGAAGGCGGAGCTCTTCAGGACGCTGGGGCATCCGGTGCGTATCAGGGTGCTGGAGCTGCTCAGCCAGCGTGAACACGCGGTGGCGGAACTGCTGCCGCAGGTTGGTGTGGAACCAGCCCACCTCTCCCAGCAACTGGCGGTGCTGCGCCGGGCAAACCTGGTCGTGGGCCGCAAGGAGGGCTCCTCCGTTCACTACTCGCTGACGAGCCCCCACGTCACCGGCCTGTTGACGGTCGCGCGGACGATCCTGACCGGAGTGCTGACCGGCCAGGCCGAGTTGCTCCAGGACCTGCGTGCCGTCGCGCCGGAGACCGGGCCGCCACCACACCAGCCACACCAGCCGCAGCTGCCGTAGCTGTCGTACGGTCCCGCGGCACCACCCGGCGGGCATCCCGCGCCAAGCCCCGTCTCCGGCCAGGGCGGTCACCGCGGGTACGGGTTCCGGCTCGAGTTCCGAGCCGGTCCAGACCAGTTCCAGAGCATTTTTTCGACCACCACGAAGGACGTCGTCACCGAACATCAGGAGCATGTGGTGAATCTGCTGCGCAAGATCCGCAAAACCGGGCGGGTGGCCGAACAGGCCCCGCCAGCGCCGCAGGCGGAGCGCCTACCGGCGGCCCGCGAGCTCGCCGGCTCGGTACAGGTCCGATGTGTCGATGCCGGGTCCTGCAACGGGTGCGAGATCGAGATTGCCGCCGCGTTCGGCCCGGTCTACGACGCCGAGCGGTACGGGGCGCGCGTGGTGGCGTCACCCCGGCACGCGGACGTGCTGCTGGTCACCGGGCCGGTGACACGCAACATGGCCGAGCCGCTGCGCCGCACGGTGGAGGCGACACCACGGCCACGGCTGGTGATAGCGGTGGGTGACTGCGCGCTGAACTGCGGGGAGTTCGCCGGCGGCTACGGCGTGCAGGGCCCGGTGGCCGACGTGGTGCCGGTGGACCTGCAGGTGCCGGGCTGCCCACCGGAGCCGGACGCGATCGTGGCCGCGCTACGCACCGTGACCCGCCGGTGAGCGGTCTGGTCGGGCCTGCGCTGGCCACCGCCACCGGGCTGGCCGGCGCCGGGACGCTGGCCGGGGCGTTCACCCCCGAGCGGGTGCGGCCGGCCCTGGTGGGGGTGTGCACCGCCGGGGTCGGCGTGGCCGGGCTCACCGCCGGGCTTGCGGCGCTCGGCGGTGGCGCGCCGTGGCCGGCGAGCCTGCCCGACCTGCTGCCGTTGGCCGGGGTGCATCTGACGGTGGACGCCCTGTCCGGGCTGTTCATGGCCGTCTCCGGCGCGGTGGTGGCGCCGGTGGCGCTCTACGGGATCGGCTACACCGGGCACGGGGTGTCCGCCCGCGGGGTGCAGGCGGTGTTACCCGTCTTCGCGGCCACGCTGCTGCTGGTGCCGGCGGCGTCCAGCGTGTCGTCCTTCCTGCTGTTGTGGGAGCTGATGGCGGTCGCCTCGCTGCTGCTGGTGCTGGCCGAGCACCGGTCGCGGGCCGCGGTGCGCGACGCCGGGGTGTGGTACGCGGTGATGACGCATCTGGGCCTGGTGGCGCTCCTGATCGCCTTGGCGCTGTTCGCGGCCCGCGCCGGGGGTGAGACGTTCACGGCGCTGCGCGCGGGCGCGGGCGAGGTGTCACCGGCCGTCCGTAGCACGGTCTTCGTGCTGGCGGTTGCCGCGTTCGCGTCCAAGGCGGGCACGGTCCCGCTGCACGCCTGGCTGCCGCGGGCGCATCCGCAGGCGCCCAGCCACGTCTCGGCGCTGATGAGCGCGGCCATGGTGAACCGGGCGTCTACGGGGTGATCCGCGTCGGGTTCGACCTGCTCGGGGGCGGGCCGCGCTGGTGGTGGCTGGTGCTGCTGACCGCCGGGGCGGTCTCGGCGGTGTACGGGATGTTGCAGGCGGCGATGGCCACCGACGTCAAACAGCTGCTGGCGTACTCGACGAGCGAGAACATGGGCCTGGTCCTGATCGGCGCCGGGGCGGCGGGGATGTTCGCCGCCGCCGGGGAACGGCCCCTGGCCGCCCTGGCGCTCGCCGCCGCGTTACTGCACGTGGTCAGCCATGCCGCGTTCAAGGCGCTGCTGTTCTGCGCGGCCGGGTCGGTGCTGCGGGCCACCGGGGTGCGTGACCTGGACGCGCTGGGTGGGCTGCGGGCCCGGATGCCGGTGACGGCCGGGCTGTTCGCGGTGGGCGCGCTGGGGGCGGTGGCGCTGCCGCCGGGCAACGGGTTCGTCAGCGAGTGGCTGCTGCTGGAGTCGCTCGTCCACGGGCTGGGGGTGCCGGGGACGGCCAGCGCCGTGGCGCTGCCGCTGGCGGTTGCCGCGATCGCCCTGTCCGCGGGGCTGGCCGCCGCCACCTTCGTCAAGGCGCTCGGGGTGGGGTTCTTCGCCCGCCCGCGCGGTGCCGAGGCGGCCGCGGCGCGGGAGAGCCCGCCGGTGATGCTGGCCGGGATGGGGCTGCTCGCCGCCGGCTGTGTCGCCCTGGCGCTGGTCCCGGGGACGCTGACCGGCGGTCTGTCCGACGCGGTGGCGGCGACCGGCCTGACCGGGCCGATCGGGCCCGCCGGGACGGCCGGAGCAACTGGCCCAACCGGGGTGGACGTCGGGCGGGCGTTGTCCGACAGCGGGGTGGACATCCGGCTGGACCGGCTCGCCACGACGCTGTCGCCGCTGTGGGTGGCGGTCGCGCTGGCGGTCGCGATACTCGCCGTGGCGACGGCGACACGCCTGCTTACGCGCCACCCCCGTCGCGTCGGGGCCGAGCTGTGGGACTGCGGCGGCGGCGCGCCGAGCGCCCGCATGCAGTACACGGCCACATCGTTCGCCGAACCGTTACAGCGTGTGTTCGACGACGTGCTCGCGCCCGAGCAGGACGTCGACGTCACCCCGACCCGCGAATCGGCCTACCTGGTCGAACGGGTCCGCTTCCAACGGAGGATCCCGGACCGGATCGAGTACCGCCTGTACCGGCCGGTGCTGGCGGCGCTGGCCGGGGTGGGCGCGTCCGCACGGAAGCTGGCCAACGGCAGTGTGCACCGCTACCTCGGCTACGGGTTCTGCGGGCTGGTCGCCGTCCTGCTGGTGCTGGCGGTGACCCGGTGAGCGCCGTCGGGACGGTGGCGGTGCTCACCCAGGTCACCGTCGTGGTCGCCGGGGCGCCGCTGCTGACCGGGCTGATGCGGCAGGTACGGGCCCGGATGGAGGGGCGCGCCGGCGCCGGCGTCGGGCAGCCATGGCGGGACCTGCGCAAACTGCTGCGCAAGCAGCCCATCACCCCGGTGGGTACCGGCCCGGCCTTCCGGCTGGCACCGCTGCTGCTGGTCGCCACCACCCTCGTGGTCGCCGCACTGGTGCCACTGGCGTCCACCGCCACCCCGGTGCGTGACAGCGCGGACCTGCTCGTCGTGGTGACACTGCTGGCGCTGGGCACGGTGATCCTGGCGCTGGCCGGCCTGGACACCGGGACCGCCTTCGGTGGCATGGGCGCGTCCCGTGAGATGACCGTGGTCGCCCTGGTGGAGCCGACCATCCTGCTGTCGGTGGTCGCGCTGTCGATCCCGGCCGGGTCGACCAACCTGCCCGCCATCGTCGCGCACGGCGTCCACGACCCGGCCCGGCTGGCCTCCCCCGCCAGCCTGCTGGCCGGTGTCGCCCTGGCCGTGGTCACCCTCGCCGAGACCGGCCGGCTGCCGGTGGACAACCCGTCCACGCACCTGGAACTGACGATGATCCACGAGGCGATGATCCTGGAGTACGCGGGTCCGGATCTCGCCCTGATCGAGCTCGGCGCCCAGATGCGGCTGACGGTGCTGCTGGGCCTGCTCACCAGCCTGTTCGTCCCCTGGGGGATCGCCACTGGCACCGCGGCGGCGGCCCTGCCGCTGGCGCTGGCGCTCTTCGCCGGGAAGGTCGCCCTGCTCGGCGCCGGGCTGGCCGCGGCCGAGGTGTTCTGGGCGAAGATGCGCCTGTTCAAGGTGCCCGAACTGCTCGCCGGCTCCTTCCTGCTCGCGCTGCTCGCCGTCGGCGCCTCGTTCTTCCTACCCGGAAACTGAAGCCCGCCATGATTCTGTCTCGCCGCCCCGCGCCTCGCCGCCCCGCACAAGGTGGGCCACGATGAGCACCGGCACGTACACCCAACTGCTCGACCTGGCCTGCGGGGTGTTCCTGCTCGCCGCCGTGCTGGTGCTGTGGCGCCGCGAACTGACCGCGCTCGTGCGCCTGTTCGCCGTCCAGGGGGTGGCGCTGGCCGCCATCGCCGCCCTGTCCGGCATCCACGAGCACCGGTTCGAACTGCTGGCCGTGGCCGTCGGGATCCTGGTGCTGCGCGCCGGGGTGCTGCCGTACCTGATGCGGCGGGTGCTGGCCGCCAGCGGGGAGACCCGGGAGACCGAGCCGCTGGTCAACGTGGCGGCCTCGCTGCTGACCGCCGCGGCGCTGACCCTGCTTGCCTACGCCGCGTCCCGCCCCCTGGTGGAGCTGGCGCCCAGCCCGGCGACCCGGGCGCTGCCGGTCGGCCTGGCCGTGGTCCTCATCGGCTTCTTCACCCTGGTCACCCGGCGCCGCGCACTCGCCCAGGCGGTCGGATTCCTGCTACTGGACAACGGCATCACCGCCGTGGCCTTCCTGGCCACCTCCGGCGTGCCGCTCATCGTCGAACTCGGGGTCTCCTTCGACGTGCTGCTCGCCGTCCTGGTCCTGCAGATCCTCACGACCCGGATGCACGCCACCTTCGGCGGGACCGACATCGACGACCTGCGGGAGCTGCACGACTGATGACCCTCGCCGCCACAACATCCGTCGCCGCGGCATCCGTCGGCACGACCTTTGCCGCCTCAGCACCAGCCGGCACCACATCCGTCGCCGCCACGCTGCTGCTGACCGCCCCGGTCGCGGTCGCGCTGGCCACCGCGGCCGGCTACGCCGTGCTCGGCTGGCGGCCGGCCACCGCCTGGGCGGGTCTTGTCTCCCCCGCCACGATCCTGGGCTGCGCGATCGTGCTGGCCGTCCGCGTCCCCGGGCACGGGCCGGTCACCGGCTACGGCGGGCTGGCCCGCGCCGACGCCCTGTCCGCGTGGATCCTGCTGGTCATCGGCGCGGTCGCGGTCCTCGCCTGCGCGGCCAGCCCCGCCTATCTGGCGGCGGAGAACGCCGCCGGGCACACCGACGCCCGCGGCGCGCGCCGCTACGGCATTCTGGTACACGCCTTCCTGGCCGCGATGGCCGTCGCCGTCCTGGTGGCCAACCTCGGCGTGCTGTGGGTGGCGATCGAGGCCACCACCATCGTCACCGCCTTCCTCGTCGGCCACCGGCGGACCCGTGCCTCGGTCGAGGCCGCCTGGAAGTACGTCGTCATCTGCTCCGCCGGGATCGCCCTGGCCTTCCTGGGCACCATCCTGATCTACTACGCCGCCCGGCAGGCCGGCATCTCGGAAGCCTCCGCCCTGGACTGGCCGGTGCTCGTCGCCCGGGCGCACGAGCTGGATCCAGCCGTCACCCGGATGGGGATCGCCCTGGTCATCCTGGGGTTCGGCGCCAAGGCCGGGCTGGTGCCGCTGCACGCCTGGCTGCCCGACGCGCACAGCCAGGCCCCGGCGCCGGTGTCGGCGCTGATGTCCGGGGTGCTGCTGGCGGTGTCCTTCACCGCGATCCTGCGCTACAAGGTGATCGCGGACGTGGCGCTGGGCCCCGGGTTCGCCCGGACCCTGCTGGTCGGTGCCGCCGTGCTCACCCTCGCCCTGGCCGCCGCCCTGCTGCTCGGGCAACGTGACTACAAGCGCATGCTCGCCTACTCCAGCATGGAGCACATGAGCCTGATCGCGCTCGGCGCCGCCGCCGGCAGCCGGCTGGCGACCTCCGCGGTGCTGCTGCACATCGCCGGCCACGGGCTGGCCAAGAGCGTCGCGTTCTGCTCCAGCGGGCACATCCTGCACCTGCGGCACACCACCCGCATCGGCCGGGTGCGCGGCCTGCTGGGCCAGGCGCCGGTCCTCGCCGCCGCGTTCGGCCTGGCCGTGCTGGCGCTGCTCGGCTTCCCGCCGTTCAGCCTGTTCGCCTCCGAGCTGGCCATCGCCCGCGCCGGTTTCACCGGGCCCGCGGGGCTGGGCTGGGCCACCGCCGCCGCGCTGGTGCTGGTGCTGGCCGCGTTCGCGGCGATGACCGTCCGCACCGCCCACATGCTGCTGGGGCCCGCCCCCGGCCGGGACGGCGGCACCACCGCCGCGGTCCCGGTACGGTTCGGTGCCGCGGTGTGGGTGCCACTGGCCGTCGGGCTGCTGGCCTGCGCCGCCCTGGGCGTCAGCGACGTCCCCCTGAGCAGCCTGCTGTCCACCGCCGCCGCGATCACCGAAGGGCCCTGACACCCATGTGCCCCGACCCGACCTCCCGCACCGACCAGCCCTGTCCCGGCCAGCCCCACGCCGCCCGGGACGTGATCGACACCGGGGTCACCGAGCTGCCCCGGCGGGTCCGCGAGATGCTGGCCGACGGCCACCGCCTCGCCCTGGTCGCGGCCCACCACGACGGCGCCGACGCCCCGGGCGGCCCGGCCATCCGGGTGGTGTACCTGTTCGTCAAGGGCCCGCCCGACTCCCGCGTCGAACTGCACGTCCGCCTCGACCCGGACACCCCGGCGCTGCCGAGCCTCGCCCATCTGTCCTTCCCCGCCGGCCGGTTCGAACGCGAGATGCGTGACCTGCACGGCATCGTCCCGCTGAACCATCCGCTGCCCCGCCGGCTGGTGCGCCATCCGCACTGGCCCCGCGGCTGGTATCCGATGCGGCCCGACGCCGGCCCGCCGCCGCCGTTCGCCGAGTCCGAGGGCCCCTTCCCGTTCCTGACCGTCGAGGGCGACGGCGTCTACGAGATCCCGGTCGGGCCCGTGCACGCCGGACTGATCGAACCCGGCCACTTCCGCTTCTCCGTCGTCGGCGAGACCATCCTCAAGCTCAAGGCCCGGCTGTGGTTCGTCCACAAGGGCATCGAAAAGCTCTTCGAACGGCGTGACGTGGAGCGGGGGCTGCCACTGGCCGAACGGATCAGCGGTGACACCGCCGTCGGCCACGCGCTGGCCTACTGCCTCGCCGTCGAGGAGGCCACCGCCACCGCCGTCCCCGAGCCGGCCCGGCGCGCCCGGGCGCTCCTGCTCGAACTCGAACGGCTGCACAACCACGTCGCCGACCTCGGCGCGCTGTGCAACGACGTCGGGCACGGCATCCTCAACGCCCAGGCCCAGCGCGTCCGCGAACAGCTGCTGCGCCTCAACCAGGAGGTCACCGGGCACCGTCTGCTGCGCGGGGGCGTCATCCCCGGCGGCGCCGCCGTCCGTGCCCTGCCGGATCCGGCCCGCATCCGCGCGATCGGTGACGACATCCGCGACATTGTCGCCCTCGCCCTCGGCCACAGTACCGTGCGTGACCGTTTCACCGGCGCCGCCCGCCTCGACGGCCGCGCCGCCCGCGACCTGGGCTGCCTCGGCTACGTCGCCCGGGCCAGCGGGGTGCGGGTGGACGCCCGGCAGGCCCATCCGTTCCTCGACTACGGCGACGCCCTCACCGTCCCCGTGCACACCAGTGGGGACGTCCTGGCCCGTTTCCTCGTCCGGGCGGACGAGATCGACGTCTCCCTGGCCCTCGTCGAGAAGCTCGCCGCCGGCCTCACCCCCGGCGTCACGCGCGCCGAATCGGGTGCGGGTCTCGGCTCGGGCGTGGGCATCGTCGAGGGCTGGCGCGGCACCATCACCACCCGTGTCGAACTCGCCCCCGACCGCGCCCTGGCCCGGGTGAAGGTCGTCGACCCGTCCTTCTTCAACTGGCCCGCTCTGCCCATCGCCCTGGCAGACACCATCGTCCCCGACTTCCCCCTGACCAACAAAAGCTTCAACCTCTCCTACGCCGGCAACGACCTGTGACTTCCAGACGGAAATATCCGAAGATCTTCCATGAGGATCTTCGGATATTTCCGCGGGTCGCGGAGACAGCGGAGATACCCGAACATCATTACGGGCTGGACGCGGGAACCTGTGCCCGTCCGCGCTCCGGCTGCGAGCGGGGCGGATCCGCCGGCGCCGCCGCGGTGTCGTAGGCGGCGCGGGCGTGGGCGATGGCGCCGCTGTGCCGCTCGGCCCATTCCACCAGGCCGGTCAGGTAGGAGTACAGCTCCTGTGCCATGGCGGTGAGGCTGTACTCGACCTTCGGCGGCACGGTGGGATAAACGGTCCTTGTCAGCAGGCCGTCGCGTTCCAGTCTGCGCAGGTTCAGGGTGAGCATCCGCCGGCTGATGCCCTCGATGGCGCGTTCCAGCTCGGTGAACCTGACCGGGCCGCGCGCGGCGGCGACCAGGATGCTGATGCTCCACTTACCCGCCACGTGGTCGAGCACCTCGACGAGTGGACACGCCTGCTCGATGACCTCTCCGGGCACATGCGTGTGACTGCGTGACATAAAAGTGCCTCCTTCCCCCGGCACCTCATGGTTACAGAAGATGACGGCTGTAACAAATGATGCCCCAAAGGGAGGTTCACAATGACCCCGCCCACCACACGGGCGAACGCATCGCCGTGGCTGACCGTCGTCCTGCTCTGCGTCGGCCAGATGATGATCATCCTGGACCAGAACATCGTGAACGTGGCGCTGCCCGCCGTGCAGCGCGGCCTCGGGTTCTCCGCCGAGAACCTCGTCTGGGTGGTCAACGCCTACGTCATCCCGTTCGGTGGCCTACTGCTTCTGGCCGGACGGCTTGGTGACCTGATCGGACGGAAGGCCGTGTTCCTCACGGGAATCGCGCTGTTCAGCGCGTCCTCCATACTGTGCGGTGTCGTGACCAGCGACGCGGCGCTGATCGCGTCCCGCTTCATCCAGGGGGTCGGCGGCGCGGTCGCCTCCGCCTGCGTCCTCGGCATGATCGTAACCGCGTTCTCCGAACAGCGCGGGCGGGCACAGGCCATTGCCGCCTACAGCTTCGCCTCCGCGGGCGGTGGCGCGGTCGGGCCACTGCTCGGCGGCATCCTCACCGATCTGCTCAGTTGGCGCTGGATCTTCTTCATCAATGCGCCGATCGGCGCCGTCCTCATCGTGGCCGGCGTGCGAGTACTCCCCAGGGACCGCGGTAAGGGAACGGACAGGGGCATCGACTTCCTGGGAGCCCTGCTGGTCACGGCCGGCACGATGCTGCTGGTCTACACGATCGTGGACGTGGAGCAGGTCGGTTGGGGAGCGGTCCGGACCCTGCTGCTCGGCCCGCTGTCCCTCCTGTTGCTGATTGGGTTTGTCGCCCGCCAGGCCACGGTCGCCAGTCCGCTGCTGCCGCTGGGGCTCTTCCGCTCGCGGAGCCTGGTCGCGGCCAACATCGTTCAGTTTCTGATGGTTGCCGGCATGTTCGGACTGCTGTTCTTCGGCACGCTCTACCTGCAGCGGGTGCTGGAGTACAGCTCACTACGGGCCGGTGTCGGGGTCGTGCCCGTCGCCATGGTGATCGCGGCGGTCTCCCTCGGCCTCTCGACCCGGCTCATCATCGGATTCGGCCAGCGCCTGATACTCCTGCTGGGACTTGTCCTCATTATCGCGGCGTTCGTCATGCTGTCGTTCGCCCGGGCCAACGGCAGCTATCTGGTGGACTTCCTACCTGCCGGCCTCGTCATGGGGCTGGGCTTCGGCCTGGCCGCGCCGGCCATCATGGGGCTCGGCATGGCCGCCGTTACGCCTGCCGAGTCCGGCATCACCTCCGGACTGTTCAACACCACCCAGCAGATCGGGGGCGCGATCGGCCTTGCCGTGCTGAGCGCCCTTGTCAGCGCGCGCACGAACAACCTCACCGCCGCCGGGGAAACCGAGGCGGAATCGCTGATCGGCGGCTATCACGTGGCCTTCCTGACCGCCGCCGGATTCGTCCTGATCGCCTTGATCATCGGTGCTGGGATACTCAGGGCCACACCGTCCGCGGCCATCGGGCAACAAAGCATTACGCCTTCCGAACAGGACGCCGTGGTCTCCTGACCAAGTGGTCGTCGGACACCGACTTCGCTGGGGAAGCGGACAGGCTCACGCCGGCATGTTGCGAGACTACGACCCAGTCAAGCGGATCGCGTTGCTGGCCTGCCTGCCTCCACAAGGCGCAGTGCCGGGCCCGTGACGACCTGGCGGCGATGTTCGACTTGACCGACCTGCTGGTGCTGACGGCGACCAGTGCCGACCGCCGGGGCCTCGATGCGGTGGAGCACGCCCAGGCCCACCGCACGCGCACCCGCGACTTCATTCCCGATCACGATCGGGATGGCCGACCGGTCGATGTGTCGTTCGCCTCACAGAACTGGCAGAAGACGTTGACCAACTGTGCCCATCCGGGCCGGTTCGCCCGCCGGCACTGCGAGGCGTGCGTGTTCACCTACCTGGCTGAGGAACTGCGCACCGGGGACGTGGCAGTCGCCGGCTCAAAGGACTACGCGGACTGGAGCGGCCAACTGCTGGCCTGGGAGGAATGTGAGGCCAGGCTGCCCGTCTACCTGGCCGCGACGTCGGCCCGCACCGACCTGGCGATGGCGATCCGGCCGCGCACGCGGCATCCCTGCCTCGCAGCTCGACTGGCCCACATGAGACCCTCACACCTTCGGCTGCTGCGCTCACCTGGAGCCTTCGCGCGTCCTCTGCCGCGATGAGAGGAGCGCACCGGCAAGTCCCGCGAGGACCAGCGCGGCGCCGAGGAGGTTGACGCCGGTGAAGCCCGCCCTGTGAAGGATCAGGCCGCCCGCAGCGGAGCCGCTGGCGATACCGGTGTTGAACACCGAGATGTTGACCGCGGCGGCAACATCGGCCGCGGAGCCGGCTTGATGGGACACGGTGAGTTGAGCGGGGTGCTGAAGGCGGGGAAGGCCGTCGCCCAGACCAGGGCGACCAGCCACGTCAGGACCGGGTCGGTCATGACCAGCGGGACGACGCCCAGGCTGGCGGCGACCAGGGCCGCGGCGGCGATCATGGTGTGTTGGGTGTGCCGGTCGGCGGCCATCCCCCCGACGATGTTGCCTGCTGTGGCGGCTATGCCGTTGGTCAGCAACAAGGCGCTGGCCGCGGCGGTACTCAGGCCGGTCTGCTGGGTCAGCAGGACGACGAGGTAGGTGGACGCTGTGTAGTGGCCGGCGGTGATGACGGCGTTGATGGTGAGGGTGGCCAGCAGCCGGGGTCGGGTCAGTGTCCTGACCGGGGCTGGCCGGGGTGGCGACGACCCGGCCGCGGGTTGCGGCACGACCCGGACGGCAGCTACCAGCGCTCCCGCCGCCACGACCGTCAGCACGCCGTAGACGGCGCGCCATCCGACCGCGCTTCCCAGCACGGTGGCGACCGGAACCCCGACGACGGTCGAGACGGTCACCCCGCCGAAGACGACCGCGATGGCACGCCCTTGCCGGGCGGGGCCGACCAGTCCCGTGGCCACGGTCAGGGCGATCGCCACATACACCGCCGCGGCCGCGCCGGTGAGTGCACGGGCCGCCAGCAGGGCCGGGAAACCGGGTGCGACAGCGGTGGCCCCGTTGCCGACGGCGAGTGTCCCCAGCGCGGCGACGAGGACGCGTCGGCGCGGCAGACGCCTCAGCGTCGCGGTCAGCACCGGCCCCGCCAACGCGACGGCCACGGCGTACACCGCGACGAGGGCGCCCGCCGCGCCGGCGGAGACGTTCAGATCCGCGCTGATGGCGGGGATCAATCCGGAGACGCCGAGTTCGCTGGTGCCCAGCACGACAGTGCCCAG
This sequence comes from Protofrankia symbiont of Coriaria myrtifolia, assembly GCF_900634755.1. Lineage (NCBI taxonomy): Bacteria > Bacillati > Actinomycetota > Actinomycetes > Frankiales > Frankiaceae > Protofrankia > Protofrankia symbiont of Coriaria myrtifolia. The sequence goes on along the minus strand of NZ_CAAAFS010000182.1, from coordinate 32,900 downwards.
CGCCAGCACTGCCAGCACCGGCGCCGCGGGTAGTCGCTGAGAACCACCCAGGCAAGAGTCAGGTCGCATGCCACCTTCTCGGAGGACAGGCAGGTCCAAGGGGTCGGCAGTCCGGCGTCACCGCTACCCGCACGGCGGGCACGCGCGCAGACGTGTTTAAGGGGAGAGGGGAGAGTTGAGCCAAAGCGCCAACAGAGGACGCGGCGAGCGACGGGTCCGCAGATTGACAGCGGTCACCCGGAAGACGACGGGTCACGCCCCGCCGATCGGCTCACACAGAGTGTGAAGACCGGCTCACAATACCCCGGTGACATGGGCGTCGGAAGGGTTCAGCCAAAGCACACACGCAAGAGACATTGGGTCGATCTTGACAGGCAGTCCCGCACGGCGATCTCGGCTGGTCCAGCTTTCTGGTCCAGCTCCGGAATCCGGTTTAGAGAACAGGGATGTCTGACCAGGCACAACATCGTTCTAGATCATTCCATTGCCGATTTCCCGCTTACCTTGACTGAACCCCTGCTTGAGTGGCCAGGATGTCGAGCAGGTCGAGGGTGACCTCGTGCAGGCTCGGGCGGACGGTCACCTGGGCGGCCAGCGGAGGGGCCACCACGGCCGGTATCGACGGGACGAGGATCGTCGGGCAGCCGGCGTCGAGGCCCGCCCGGGCGCCGGCCTCGCTGTCCTCCAGGACCACGCAGCGCGCCGGGTCGGCCCCGAGCAGCCGTGCCGCCGTCAGGTACGGCTCCGGATGCGGCTTGCGCCGGCTCACCTCGTCCCCGGCGACCGTCACCGCGAACCGGTCCGCACCGACCGCGGCGAGGACAGGGTCCATCAGGACCCGGAACGACGACGACACCAGCGCGGTTGCGATCCCGGCGGCGGCCAGCACGTCCAGCAGCGCCACGGCGCCGGGCATGGGGACGATCCGCTCGGGCTCGCCGAACAGCTCGGCGGTCCGTTCGATCAGGAAGCGGGCGGCGGCGTGTGGGTCGGCGTCGGGCACCCCGAGCATCGACAGCATCAGCGGCAGGGCGGTGTCCACCCCGTGGCCGATCATCGCGGCCTTGATCTCGGGGGTGAAGCGGGCACCCAGGCTGGCCGCCAGCTCGTGCTCGGCCACCGTCCACAGCGGCTCGGTGTCGACGAGCAGCCCGTCCATGTCGAACAGGACGGCGGCGACACCACTACGCCCCCGCGACTCACCGCCGTCCGCGGAGCTCGCCGGCAACGTACCGTCATCGGGGCCGTGAACGTCGAACAGGGCCGCGCTCCCAGGGTCCACAACGTCCACGGGATCCACCAGGGCCTGCTCTCCTCGGGGCGGGCCGGCTCCCTGACAGCGGCCGGTTCCCTCTCAGCCAACCAGGTCCTGCGCCATCGGTACCAGAGCACGTGACACGGATCATCCCGGCATTAGGCCACCTTACGGATCTCGCCGACTTCCCACGGACGACCGTTTATGGTCAATCCTTTCGGTGGTGGATGGGAGTGGATGGGAACAGCCCGGATCCGCGGCAGGCCGGGCCGAAGGTGGAGTCCGGTTCTGGCAGGCCCGGTCGGCGGCGGTAAGCAGGCCGGTGAGCTCGGCTGCCATTGCCGGGGGCAGGAACGGCACTGCCGCGGTGGTGAAGGCGTGAAAGTACGGGCATCTGCTCGCGGAAGGGATGGCGTGCCTGCCAGAAGGCGTTCGGGTCGTCGGCGCGGGCCGCGCGGCGGAGGATCGACCCGAACGCGACGATCTTGTCTGCGGTGGTGGCCAGCAGCGCCGGCATGTCGGTGGCGGCGAGCCGGTGGACACGGTCGAGCGTCTGTTCGCTGCTGGTATGCGGGTTGTGCATGGTGTGATGTTCGGCTTCCAGCACGCGGATGATCCGGAGAGTGTCCGCGCCGAGCAGAGACGTCACCAGTGGGTCGAGTTGGTCAGGTGGGGCCAGTTCGGGGGCGTCGTACAGGAGGACCGCGGCCAGCAGCGTGGGCGAGGCAGCCGGATGATGCCGACCGAGGACGACCGCGACACGGACCGCGTGGGCGAGCGCCGGGGCGCCGTCGATGCTGTGACCGGAGCACCAGTGCCAGGCAAGCTGTAGCGCGCTGGTAACGGTGGGATGGCGCGGTGGGGACAATATGGTCATGACCGGGTCTCCCGAGCGGCCGGCCGATGATGCTCTGATCTGTGTGACCTGCCCGTCCCGGGCCCTGCCCCGTGGACGGTTCGATGTCGCCGCGGGCCCTGACCCCCGCCGGTACACACTCGACCGGGCGGCCGGCTACCAGGTCGACCAGGCCAGCGGGGTGGCGGTCTGTGTGCATCCTCACAAGGTCGGTCTGCCCGCCGGGGCCTACGCCAGCGACGGCGGCCACGGTGCCGGCCGACACCGTGGCCGCCGTCGAGACGGGGGACGGGTGGGACGACCCGGACCTTGTCGACCGTCTGCTCGACACCGACGGGCCGGACGTGGTGGACATGCGGCGGGCGCTCGTCGCTGAAACGCCCGCCGCGGCCCGGCAGAGATTCCCTCGGCTACGGGGCGTGTTCCGACGTCGGTCAGCCGGGTAGGGCCGGCTCCGGTACGTCGAAGGTGATGCGGTGGGCGCGGCCGCCGGGATTGATACCGACGGAGGCGTACAGGCCGTTGAGGATCGTGTGCCGTCGGGCGGTTTCCTGCGCGCCGATCCAGTACCGGCGATTGGGTTCACCCCAGCCGGCGGCCTGGTAGCAGGCGTCGGTGTAGCAGCCCGGTTCGTAGTCGAACTGTTCCTGGTCGGTCATGTGGACCAGGTCGAGCGCGAGGCTGCGTTGCATGCGGGAGATGAGAGTGTGCTGGGCGAGGCCGGCGCGCGTCGGGCAGACCCCCGCCCTGCTCACCAGGCACGGTCGGCGGCGCCCAGACCACACTCACAGCGATGGCCAACAGCCTGTTCGACTCGGCGCCGATGTTCGGTGAACCCCCGTTCGACGCCGAAGCCGTCGCCGGGTTCACCGCGGTCGTCGCCGGACGGCTCGGCGACGGGGAACGCGCCGAGACGCACGCCCGGCAGTCCATCGCCATCCTGGACGCGCACGGCGGCGGCTACCCGGAGGACTACGGCAACACCCTCGTGGCGCTGTCCGTCGCGCTGCTGGCGCGTCCGCGTCCGGAGCCGGAGGAAGCCGCGGCGGTCGCGATGCGCGCGCTGGACGTCGTTGCCGCGTTCCCGACCCGTACGGTCGTGCAGCGAGCCCGGGACCTCTCCGGCCTGTTCACCGACCACCGCGGGCTGCCCCCGGTGGCGGACTTCCGGGAACGGCTCGCGGCCGAGGCGCCGCGGCTGATGCTGACCGTCGGCGTATGACCCTGCGGTTCGGCCAGCCGGCGGCCGTCACCATTCCCACAGTCATCACCGACCGGCTGATCCTGCGCTGCTGGCAACCGGAAGACGTCGGCCCGTACACCGCGATGGCGGCTCATCCGGACATGTCCCGGTACACCGGCAGCCCCCGCGACCGGGAAGCGGTCCGGGACATGGAAGCGGCCCTGACCGGCCACTGGCATCTGTGCGGGTTCGGCATGTGGGCCGCGGAAGACCGGTCGAGCGGCGAGTTCGTCGGCCGTGCCGGGCTGTACCGGCCGGAGGGCTGGCCCGGCATCGAAGCCGCCTGGACGATCCGCCGGGACCGGTGGGGGCAGGGGCTGGCCACCGAAGCCGGAGCGGCGGCACTCGAGTTCGCCTTCACCCGTGTAGGGGCCGACGAGGTCATCTCCCGGATCCACCCGGACAACGCCGCGTCGATCCGGGTTGCCGCCAAGCTCGGCCTGACCGACGCACACCGCACCTTCCGCGGCGACGCCGTCTACGCCATCACCCGGCGGACGTGGACGTCCCGCACCGGCGGGTGAGGCCTCACGCGACGCAGGCGGCCTGATCGTGAATGGCGCGGGACGGGCACCGTCATCCCGGCCCGTCGTCGACAGCGGCCGGCGGGCCGGTCATCGCCGCGTCGGCCAGGACGTCGGGCAGCCGGCGGCGCGAGGGTCAGGTGGCGAAGTACTTGGCCTCGGGGTGGTGGGCGATGATCGCCGAGGTGGACTGTTCGGGGACGAGCTGGAACTCCTCGGAGAGCTCCACACCGACCCGGCCGGGGGTCAGCAGCTCGAACGCCCCGACCTGCTGCTCAAGGTCGGGGCAGGCGGGGTAGCCGAAGGAGTAGCGGGAGCCGCGGTAGCCCTGGCGGAAGACGGCGGCCAGCTCGTCGGCGTCGGCGGCGCCGGTGGGGGTGCCGTCCGGCAGGAGCAGTTCGGCGCGGATCCGCTTGTGCCAGTATTCGGTGAGCGCCTCGGTGAGCTGCACGGACAGTCCGTGCAGCTCCAGGTACTCCCGGTAGGAGTTGGCGGCGAACAGCTCCGCGGTGACCTCACTGATCCGCCGACCCATCGTGACAATCATGAACGGGACGACGTCGACCTGGCCGGACTCCTCCGACCGGTAGAAGTCGGCCAGGCACAGCCGGCGGTCCCGGCGCTGGCGCGGGAAGGTGAACCGGGCCCGCTCCGCGCCGTCCCCGGACAGGACGATCAGATCCTCACCCTTGCTCACGCAGGGGAAGTAGCCGTAGACGACGGCCGCCTCCAGCATCCGCTCGGAGGCGATGCGGTCGAGCCACATCCGCAGCCGCGGCCGCCCCTCGGTCTCCACCAGCTCCTCGTAGGACGGCCCCTCGCCGCCGCGGGCGCCACGCAGCCCCCACTGGCCGAGGAAGGTCGCCCGTTCGTCCAGGTAGGACGCGTAGTCGGCCAGCGGGATGCCCTTGACGATCCGGTCCCCCCAGAACGGCGGGGTGGGCACCGGGTTGTCGGTGGCCACGTCCGAGCGCGGCGGCGCTTCGGTGGGGGGCTGCTCGCCGCGTTTCTCGGCCCGCGCGGCCCTGATCCGCTCGGTGCGTGCCCGGCGGGCGCGGCGCTCCGCGGCGCGCGGGTCGTCGGCCAGCGGCGGCGCCTGCCCGCGCTTGGCGGCCATGACCGCGTCCATCAGCGCGAGCCCCTCGAAGGCGTCCCGGGCGTAGCGGACGTCGCCCTGGTAGAGCTCGGCGAGGTCCCCCTCGACGTAGGCGCGGGTGAGCGCGGCGCCGCCGAGCAGCACCGGCCAGGTGGCGGCCACCCCGCGGGTGTTCATCTCCGCGAGGTTCTCCTTCATGACCACGGTCGACTTGACCAGCAGCCCGGACATGCCGATCGCGTCGGCGTCGTGCTCGGACGCCGCGGCCAGGATCGCGCCGATCGGCTGTTTGATCCCGAGGTTGACGACGGTGTAGCCGTTGTTGGACAGGATGATGTCGACGAGGTTCTTGCCGATGTCGTGGACGTCGCCCTTGACCGTGGCGAGCACCAGGGTGCCCTTGCCGCGACTGTCGGTGCGCTCCATGTGCGGTTCGAGGTAGGCGACGGCGGCCTTCATCACCTCGGCGGACTGCAGCACGAACGGCAGCTGCATCTGCCCCGAGCCGAACAGGTCGCCGACGACCTTCATGCCGTCCAGCAGCGTGTCGTTGATGATCGCCAGCGGGTCGCGGGAGCGCATCGCCTCGTCGAGGTCGGCCTCCAGACCGGTGCGTTCCCCGTCGATGATCCGCCGTTTGAGGCGTTCGTCCAGCGGCAGGGCGGCCAGCTCCTGCGCCCGGGTCGGCCCGGCGCCGCTGCCGTCCACCTCGGAGAACAGCTCCAGGAAGCGGGTCAGCGGGTCGTAGCCGTCGCGGCGGCGGTCGTGGACGAGGTCGAGGGCGACCTCCCGCTGCTCGTCCGGGATGCGCGCGGTCGGCAGGATCCTGGACGCGTGGACGATGGCCGCGTCCAGCCCGGCGGCGACGCACTCGGCCAGGAACACCGAGTTGAGCACCACCCGGGCGGCGGGCTTGAGCCCGAAGGAGATGTTGGACAGCCCCAGGATGGTCTGGACGTCGGGACGCCGGCGTTTGAGCTCGCGGATGGCCTCGATGGTGGCCACCCCGTCGCCGCGGGACTCCTCCTGGCCGGTGCCGAGGGTGAAGGTGAGCGTGTCGACGAAGATGTCGGCCGTGCGCATCCCCCACCGGTCGACGAGATAGTCGATCGTCCGTTCGGCGATCTGTACCTTGCGTTCGACGGTGCGGGCCTGGCCCTCCTCGTCGATGCACATCACCACGACGGCGGCGCCGTGCTCGACGACGGCGGGCATCACCCGGGCGATCCGGGAGTCCGGCCCGTCGCCGTCCTCGAAGTTGACCGAGTTGACCACGGAGCGTCCGCCGAGGCACTCCAGGCCGGCCTCGATGACCGGCGGTTCGGTGGAGTCGAGCATGACCGGCAGGGTGGAGGCGGTCGCGTAGCGGCTGGCGACCTCGCGCATGTCGACTGTGCCGTCCCGGCCGACGTAGTCCACGCACACGTCGATCATGTGGGCGCCCTCGCGGGTGGCGGCCCGGGCGATCTCGACGACGTCGTCCCAGCGGCCGTCGATCAGCGCGTCGCGAAACGCCCTGGACCCATTGGTGTTGGTGCGTTCCCCGACCATCAGGACCGAGGTGTCCTGCCGGAACGGCACGGACTGGTAGAGCGAGGCCGCGGCGGCCGGTTGCCCGGCCTCGACAGCGGGGGAACCCGTCCCGGCCGCCGTCGGGGAACCCGCCCAGGTGGCGGGGCGGCGGGTGCGCACGCCCCGGCCGGCGACCCGCTCCACGACCTGGCGCAGGTGCTCGGGGGTGGTGCCGCAGCAGCCGCCGACGAGCGCCGCGCCGTAGTCGCGGGTGAAGGCGTCCTGGGCGTCGGCGAGCTCCGCCGGGGTCAGCGGGTAGGTGGCGCCGTCCCTGCCCAGCTCGGGCAGGCCGGCGTTCGGCATGACCGACAGCCCGACCCGGGCCTGCTGGGACAGGTAGCGCAGGTGCTCGCTCATCTCGGCCGGGCCGGTGGCGCAGTTCAGGCCGATCAGGTCGATACCGAGCGGTTCCAGCGCGGTGAGCGCCGCGCCGGTCTCCGAGCCGAGCAGCATCGTGCCGGTCAGCTCCACGGTGACCTGCGCGATCAGGGCCACCCGCCGGCCGGCCTCGGCCATCGCGCGGCGTGCCCCGATGATCGCGGCCTTGGCCTGCAGGAGGTCCTGGGCGGTCTCGACCAGGATGGCGTCGACGCCGCCGGCGAGCAGGCCGGCGGCCTGCCGCTGGTAGGCGTCCCGCAGCGGCCGGTAGGTGATGTGGCCGAGGCTGGGTAGCTTGGTGCCGGGGCCCACCGAACCGAGGACGAAGCGGGGCTGGCCGGGCCGGCTCCAGAAGTCGGCAGCCTCCCGGGCTATCCGGGCGCCCGCTTCGGCCAGTTCCCCGATACGGTCGGCGATGCCGTACTCTCCAAGATTGGCGAGGTTAGCCCCGAACGTGTTTGTCTCGACTGCGTCACACCCGACAGCGAAGTAGGCGTCGTGGACAGCTCGTACCACGTCTGGACGCGTCACGTTCAGGATCTCGTTACAGCCTTCGTGCCCGTCGAAGTCGTCGAGTGTCAGGCTGGCGGCCTGCAGCATCGTTCCCATGGCGCCGTCGGCCACCACGACGCGCTCGGCCAGGACGGACAGCAGATCTCCTCGCACGTCCGAAGCGTACCGGTAGCATCACCGCCGCCCACGGTCGCAGCGTGCGCCCAGCACGGGGTTCGCCCTGCTTACGGGCCTACCGGCCGGCAATATTTTCGTCAGCCGGACGGTGGGGTGGGACGGGCCGGGGCGGTTTCGCGGCATTTCTCCGACAGTGGGTCACAGGGATCCGCCGGCACGCACGAACGTAGGACGTACCGTTGCACTGTCACAGGGGCAGTGAACCGCCAGGGGGCGGCAGGAGGTGGCAGGTGATCGAGTTCTCCGATGTCGGTCAGCTACGATCGCCGATCGTAGTGGCTGCCTTCGAAGGCTGGAACGATGCCGCGGACGCGTCGTCCGCGGCCGTCGAGCATCTGGAGTCGACGTTCGACGCGAGAGTCGTCGGCGCCATCGATCCGGACGACTACTACGACTTCCAGGTGAACCGGCCGACGGTGAGCGGGGCAGGTGATGCCCGTAAGATCGCCTGGCCGACGACCCGGCTGTCGGTGGCGAGTCCGACCAGCGGCGACAGCGACCTGATCCTCATCCGTGGTCTTGAGCCGAACATGCGCTGGCGCAGCTTCACCGACGAGCTGATCGAGGCCGTGCACGCCCTGGGCGGCGAGACGGTGGTCAGTCTCGGCGCGCTGCTCGCGGACTCGCCGCACACCCGCCCGGTGCCGATCAACGGCACCGCCGGGGATGCCGGCACCGCCGCCCGTTTCCGGCTGGACGCGTCGAAGTACGAGGGTCCGACCGGTATCGTCGGGGTTTTCGCGGACGCGTGCACCCGCGCCGGGCTGGCGTCGGTGTCCTTCTGGGCCGCGGTCCCTCACTATGTGGCGAACCCGCCCTGTCCGAAGGCGACGCTGGCGCTGCTGCGCCGGGTCGAGGACCTGCTCGACATCGAGATCCCCCTCGATGACCTGCCCGAGCGGGCCCGGGCCTGGGAACGCCAGGTGGACGAGCTTGCCGCCGGTGACACCGAGGTCGCCGAGTACGTCCGTGCGCTCGAGTCGAGGGAGCCGGAGACCGAGTTGCCGGAGGCCAGTGGGGACGCGATCGCCCGCGAATTTGAACGGTACCTGCGCCGTCGCGGGCGGTAGTCACCCAATCCCTGATCTGATCTTCGAACATCCTGTTCGAATGTGATATGCGACACAGGGCCTCCCCGTCGCCCGTCATGGCACTCCACCGCCCGACGGCCGCCGTTCCTCAGCGGCTACTCCTCGACGACCTCGGCGTCGATGATGTCCTCGTCGTCACGGTAACGCGAGGAGCCACCGGCCGCCTTCGCCGTCCGGGCGAAAAAGCTCGTATCCGCAAAGCTCGTAGCAGCGTTTGTATCGGTGCTTGTATCAGTGCTCGCGACAGTGACTTTCTGTTCCGAGTCTATCACCGTCTGCGCGGATGTAGTCGCGTCCGGACGGTACGCCGCGGTCCGTTCACGCTCCTCGGCGCCCGCGGGATCGCTTGTGCCCGCAGCGGCGGACGCGGCCCCGGCCCGGGCCAGCTCCGTGACCGCCCGGTCGATCTCCTCGTTGTTGACCAGGCTGCGCAGTCGCAGCAGCGCGCCGAGCACCTCGCCCTGCTGGTGGCGCAACGTCTCCAGGTTGCCGGACAGCCGCGCGATCTGCGTCTCGACGTCGGCGTGCCGCTGCCGGGCCTGAAGCCGGGACTGCTCGACCGCGTCGAAGAGCAGCTTGTCCGCCTGCTCACGTGCCCTGCGCACGATGGGATGGTTGGCGGCGGAGTCCTCGACGACCTCCTGAAGGGCCCGTTCCGCGATGCCGCGGGCACCCGCGACGATCTCGTCGGCCTCCTGCTGCGCGATGGCCAGCATGATGCCGATCCGTCCACCCGCCTGCGCCGCGGACGTGTCGGGCAGTTGGGACTCGGCGTCCCGACGGAGGCGTTCGCTCTCCAGCGCCGCCTCGGCCGCGGCCGCCCGGGCCGTCACCTGGCCCGCGTACCGCCACAGCGTGTCCAGGTACTCCTCGACCTGCTGGGGGTCGTAGCCCCGCGCCACCTCGCCGAATGCCGGCCGTTCGCCGTAGGTTCCAGCGTCTGCCCGCTGGTAGTGGGCGCCCATCAACGTGAACATCCTCCAGGCACGACAGGGTCAAGGTACAACCGGTCAAGGTACAACCGGGTCAAGGTCCACCCCGAGTAGCGAGTCGATGATGGCACGCGCCAGTTCGGGAGCCTCAGGGTCCTGCCCGCCCACGGTCAGCGCCGTGGCCGCCCAACGGTCGACCGCGGCGAGCGCACCCGGAGCGTCGAGATCGTCCGCGAGGTGCCGGCGGACGTCGTCGAGCAGTGGCCGGGCGTCGGGGGCACTCGCACCGGCGGTTGCCGCCTGCCAGCGGGCCAGCCGGTCACGGGCGGTGTCGATAGCGCCCGGCGTCCACTCCCACCCCACGGTGTGCCGGTGGTCGAGCAGGGCAAGTCGGATCGCCGCCGGCTGGACACCGCCGCGCAGCAGCCGGGAGACGAACTCCAGGTTCCCCCGCGACTTCGACATCTTGTGCCCACCGAGCGAAACCATGGCGGTGTGCACATAGGTGCGGGCGAACGGCCACACCCCACTGGCCACCTCGGCGTGGGCGACGCCGCACTCGTGGTGAGGAAACACCAGGTCGGTGCCGCCGCCCTGAATATCGATGCTGTCCCCGAGATGCGCCAGGGCGATAGCGGCGCATTCGATGTGCCAGCCCGGCCGGCCCGGCCCGAACGGGGAAGGCCATGAGGGTTCCCCGGCGCGTTCCGCCCGCCACAGCAGCGGATCGAGCGGATCATCCTTGCCCGCGCGCCGCGGATCACCACCGTTGCCCGCGGCCCGGGTGACCATTTCGGCATGGCTGAGGTGGGAGACCTCGCCGAAGCGGGGAGCCGCGCCGATCGGGAAATAGATGTCCTGTTCCACCGGATAGGCCGCGCCACGGTCGCGCAACTGCTCGATCAGTTCGATGACGAGGGGAATCGACTCGACCGCCCCGGCGTACACCGCGGGCGGAAGGATGCGCAGCGCGGTCATGTCGGCGCGGAACAGTTCGGTCTGACTGCGGGCAATCTCCCGCCAGTCCAGGCTGTCCCGCCGGGCCCGCTCGAACAGCGGGTCGTCGACGTCGGTGACGTTCTGGACGTAGACGACGTCATGCCCGGCATCCAGCAGAACCCGGTACGCCAAGTCGTAGGTGAGATAGGTGAATGCATGCCCAAGATGCGTGGCATCATACGGGGTGATCCCGCAGACGTACATTCGGACTGTCTGCCCCGCGGCGAGTGGGCGCACGGCGCGGGTGGCCGTGTCGGAAACCCGGAGGGGTAATCCCCGGCCAGGCAGCCGGGAGCGGGAGGGAGCCGGCCAGGATTGCATACAGTCAGCGTAGCCGGACGCGCGGAACGCGCAGTCGCTTCGTGGGATCCGTGGGTCCGCGCTGGCCGGCCGGTTGGTCTAGTTGGTCAGTTGGTCAGAAGGGCGGCCAGGGGATTGCCGGCCAGTCACCGGACGGCATCGGAAAACGGCGTTCGGTCAGCAGACGACCCACTCGGGCCCGCAATCCGTTGATTTCCGCGTTGCTGAGAAGGTCCGCGAGCGCCGCCGCGAGCGGGCCGCCGAGAGCCTCTCGCAGGCAGCTGAGCAGTTCGACCTCGTCCGTGCGCAGGCGCTGTCCCCGCCACGTCCACAGCACTGTCCGCAGTTTGTTCTCGACGTGAAAGGTCACCCCGTGGTCGACGCCGTAGACGCGGCCGGACGGGGCGGGCAGCAGATGCCCTCCCTTACGGTCGGCATTGTTGATCACAGCGTCGAACAGGGCGATCGTCCGTAGCCGGGGATCATCGGAGCGGGTGAGAGCGATCAGGTCGACGGTCTCGTCGACGTCGATCCACAGCTGGACCATGCCCGTCCCGAACGGGCCGCCCCGCAGCGCCGTGGGCGGCACGATCCCCGTCCCGATCGCCTCGGAGACCAGGTAGGCCGCGCGTTCACGGCCGGCCAGCGTCCCGTCGGGGAAGTCCCACAGCGCGCGTTCGCCGCGCACCGGCTTGTAGATACACCGGCCGTCGACCCCGTCCAGGCTGATCTCGCAGTACAGGGTGGTGTTGCTGGCCTCGAGCAGGCGTCCGGTGACGGTGATCTCGCCGTCCCGCAGCAGTGTGAGGGCATCGGACGCGTCGAGGCCTCCGGTGTCGGCCGGATCGGGCGCTGGCCCCGGCCGTCCAGGCGGGGTGACGTTGGAAGCGGGCTCGCTCACGCCACCCAGTCTGGACGGCCGGGCACGCGCCCGTCCCACCGTGTGGCCCACCCTGCTTATGGTTCGGCCTACGCCCCGCCGCCGACGACCGCGTCGCCCTCGTCGGCGGGGAACGTCCACGGCGCTGGCAGCAGGTCGGCGACGGAACCACCCCGGTCGTTCACCCGGATCACGAACGGCCGCCGTTCCGTGTAGCGGATGATGGTCAGCGAGCAGGGGTCGATCAGTATCCGCTGGAACAGGTCGAGGTGGATGCCCATGGCGTCCGCGACGATCGCCTTGATGACGTCGCCGTGGGAGCAGGCCAGCCAGACCGCCGCCGGCCCCAGCCGGGCGTTCCAGTCCCGCACCGCGGTGACGGCCCGGTGCTGGGTGTCACGCAGCGCCTCGCCGCCGGGGCCGGGGAAGACCACCGCGCTGGGATGGTCCTGGACGGTCCGCCACAGCGGGTCGGCGGTCAGCACCTTCGTCTCCTGGCCGGTCCAGTCGCCGTAGTGGCACTCCCCCAGCCGGTCGTCGAGCGTGACGGCGTCCCGCTCCCGCGGGCCAGAGCCTCCCTCGGCGCTGGTACCGGTGCCCGGCCCGGCCCGGCTGGCGTCACCGTCCTGACCGTCCTGTGCGCCTTCGCCCTGGCCCGCGGCGGCCGCCCGCTGCCGCGTGACGATCGCCTCGGCGGTTTCCCGGCAGCGTTGCAGCGGGCTGGAGACGACGGCGGTGAGCGGGACGGACGCCAGCCGCCCGGCCAGCGCGCCGGCCTGCGCCCGGCCTCTGTCGTCGAGGCCGACACCCGGCGTCCAGCCGAGCAGGATGGAGCCGGTCACCGCGGTCAGCCCGTGGCGTACGAGCAGAACGGTGGTCACCGCGGCTGCCCGACGGTGCCCCGCACGACGATCCCTACCGCGATCTTTGCCGCGGCCTGCATGACGATCTGCACGATGCCCACCCGCGAGACGCTGTGTTGCCGGGACGAGTTCCCGGAACCTGCCCCCGGGACCTGGTTCCCGGGATGATCGCCGTCATGGCGTGGCCGCGACCACTCCGGAAGCGACCAGAAGGAGTACCAGGCTACCCAGCGCCACCCGGTATGCGACGAACACCATCGTGCTGTGGCGAACGAGGAACTTCAACAGACCGGCTATGGAGGCGTACCCGACGGCGAAGGCGAGGATGGTCGCGATCACCGTGGCCCCGGTACCGGCGCCGCCGTCCGCACCGATCTTGCGGAGCTCCAGCAGGCCGGAGAGCACCACGGCGGGGATCGACAGCAGGAAGGAGTAGCGCGCGGCCGCCTCCCGGGTGAGCCCGACCAGCAGCCCGGCGGTCATCGTCGACCCCGATCGGGACACCCCCGGGATGAGCGCGCACGCCTGGGCGCACCCGATGATGGCCGCGTCCCGCGGCCCGATGTCGTCGACGTCGCGTTTGAGCGTGGCCTTCCGCTCGGCGTACAGCAGCGCCAGACCCAGCAGGATCAGCGCCGTGCCGATCACCCACAGGTTGCGGGCACCCGTTTCGATCTGGTGCTGGAAGGCGAAGCCCACCAGCCCGATCGGGATCGTGCCCAGCCCGATGTACCAGCCGAGGCGGGAGTCGAGCGTACGGCGGATCTCCGGGTCCCGCAGCCCTCGCGCCCACGCCAGCGCGATCCGGCTCAGATCCCCGCGGAAGTAGATGAGGACCGCGGCCATGGTCCCGAGCTGGGTGACCGCGGTGAACGCCGCGCCGGGATCCTCCCAGTCGAAGAACGCCGGGACGATCCGCAGGTGAGCCGTACTGGAGATCGGCAGGAACTCCGTCAGCCCCTGCACGGTGCCCAGCACGACTGCTTCCAGGGCGTTCACTCCCGGTCTCCTCTGTGTGTGGCTCTGCATACGGCACTACATGATCAACACTGGGCATGGTTGCCGTCACCGCGATCGGCACGACAGGGCCGGTGTCGATGATCGGAATACGAGCCGCCACCGCGAGACCTGCTCAGGGTAGCTGCCCCGACGCCACACGCCCGGCTGCCCGGATCTGTCGTGGCGGAGCCCGACGGGTCGCAACGACCTTAGCGGCACCTGCCCGCGGGTCTTCGCCCGAGGTTCCCCCGGGGGCAGGGGCCGTCGTTCCGCTGATCGTCCGTGGATCCCCCGTCGCTCCCGCATCGGTCATCCGTCGGCCGCCACGCCGACGCCGACACGGCCGGCAGGGACACCGGGACGGCCGGCGGGAAGAAAAGGATGGGAAGCGGGAAGAACGGGAAGGACGGGAAGGACGGGAAGGACGGGAAGAAGACGGCCAGGCAGGAGACAGGACAGGCAGGAGAGATCCAGCATCGGACGTCACTGTCAGTAACTATTGGTGGCACGTCGGGATTCGGCGCGCAACGGCCGGTCCGTCGGCCGCTCTAGACTGCCGGCATGCCGGCCGAGACCATCTCCACCGACGCGCTACCCAGCCTGGCCAGCGCCGGGGTGCCAGCGGACGGCCCGGCGAACGGCACGGCCGTCGACCCGGCAGTGCTGTTCACGGCCTTCTGCGCCGCCGGGCTGTGGCCGGGTCTCGGCCGGACGACCGCGGCCCGCCTGCCCGACGCCGGGATCCGCGCCCCGTCCGACGTGGACGCGACCCGGCTGGCGACCGTCCCCGGTGTCCCTCCCGCACGGGCCCGGCGGCTGGTGGAGTCCTTCTCCGCCGCCGGGGGCGCCTATGCCGCGGCCGAGTTGCTGATCCTGGCCGATCTGCCGGTCCGCCTGGTCCGCCGGCTGGTCGACGAACTCGGGCCGGGGGTGGCCGACGCCCTGCGCGCCGATCCGTGGGCGTTGCTCGCCGCGGGCGAGGCGGAGCTCACCCAGGCCGACCGGTTGGCCCGGGCCATGGGTGCGCGCCGCGACGACGACCGCCGTGGCCCCGCGGTGGTCACGTACCTGCTGCGCCGGGCCGCGTCCCGCGTCGGGGACACGGCGGCGGAGGTGGGCCCACTGCTGCAGGCCGCCGCCCGCGACGGGGTCGGGGACCCGGTGGCGGCGCTGGGCAGCGCCGTCGAGGACGGTCAGGTGGTCATCACCGGTGAGCTGGCCGCGCTCGAGCGGTACGCCACGGCCGAGCAGGCCCTGGCCGAGGGGGTCGCGCGGCTGCTGGCCCTCGCCGAGCCGCTGCGCCCCGGATCCGTCCGCCCCCGGCCGACCACGGCGACCCCAACGGGCGCGACACCGGCACGTCGACCGGCCGCCGCCGACGATGATCTTCCTGGCATGTTCGACGCCCTGGACGACATCGACGCTCTCGATCTTGAGGAGGGCAAGGACGGCGAGGAGCCAGGCGGCCCCACGGACGCCGCTGCCGGGGAAGCGGCCCCGGCAGCGGACGCGGACGGGCCCGAGGGGGCGGACGAGAACGACGAGGACGACGAGAACCTTGCCGCGGTCCTGGCCGGCCTGGACGAGACCCAGCTGCGCGCCGCCCGCACCGCCCTCGACGCCGGCGTGAGCCTGCTCACCGGCGGGCCGGGGACGGGCAAGAGCCGGACGGTCGCCGCGGTCGTGCGGCTCGCCCGCGCCGCCGGCGCGCAGGTGGCCCTGGCGGCGCCGACCGGCCGGGCCGCCAAACGGCTGGAGGAGCTGTGCGAGTGGCCGGCGAGCACGCTGCACCGGCTGCTGCAGGCGCAGGGCACCTCCGGGACCTTCGCGCGCGACGCCGACAACCCGGTCGAGGCGGACCTGGTCGTGGTCGACGAGGTGTCCATGCTCGACGCCGAGCTCGCCGCGGCCCTCGTCGACGCCTGCGCGGACGGCACCCATCTGCTGCTCGTCGGGGACCCCGCGCAGCTGCCCAGCATCGGCCCGGGCCGGGTGCTGGCGGACCTGCTGGCGGCCGGGGTGGTGCCCGTGACCGAGCTGCAGCGCCTCTACCGGCAGTCCGAGGGCGGGGGGATCGCGACGCTGGCGACGGCCGTGCGCGCCGGTGAGCTGCCCCCACCCCCGTCCGGGCCGGACCGCGAGGTGGTGGTGGTGCCCACCCGCGGCGCGGGCGAGGCGGCACACCGGGTCGTCCAACTGGTCACCGACTCCATCCCACGGGCGCTGGGCATCCCGGTCGCGGACATCCAGGTGGTGACCCCCGTCCACGGCGGCCCCGCGGGGACGCAGGCGCTCAACGCCGCGCTCAAGCAGGCGCTCAACCCCGGTACCCGGGCGGGCGGCGGGTTCGACGTCGGGGACCGGGTGGTGGCCACCGCGAACCATCTCGACGACGGGTTCGCCAACGGCGAGATCGGCGTGGTGACCGCGGTCGGTGACAAGGGCGCGCTCACGGTGGCGTTTCCCGGCGGGGCGGTGGAGGTCCCGGGCGGGATCGTCGGGGACCTGCGGCACGGCTGGGCGGTCACGGTCCACCGGGCCCAGGGCAGCGAGTGGCCGGCGGTGGTGGCCGTGTTCCCGCCGGAGGCGGGCCGGATGCTGACCCGTCCGCTGATCTACACCGCGTTGACCCGGGCGCGGCGGCATCTGTCGGTGGTGTCCGTCAACGGCCCGGCGCTGCGGGCCGCGGTGCACCGCTCCGGCGGTCGGCAGCGCGCCACCCTGCTGCCGGCCCTGCTCGCCCAGGAGGTCCAGCCTGAGGCGGCCGACGAGGAGGGACGGCAGGCCGAAGCATGAGCCCATCCGAACTTTCCCCCACCCCCGTGCGGGCCGCGGCCGATCAACCGGCCGACACCGACGATCGGCAGGCCGGCACTGTGAGTACCGTCTCGCTGGTGAGAGCCGATTTTTCCGGGAGCCCGGTGGCGGATCCACCCGCGCCGGTGCCCCTCGCGCTGACAGCGGTGTCGGTCATGCCGGCCCCGGCCCCGCCGCCGGCGGCGGTGACGGAAACGGCGGTGGCGTCGAGCACGGCACCGGTGGTGGTACCGGCGGCGCAGGCGGCGGTGGCGTCCCTTCCGGAGGCGACGCGCGTCCCGCCGGCGGCCGGTCCCGGCGAGGCCGAGCGGCCGCCGACCGCACGCGACTGGGCGGCGCACGGGGAGCGCTGGCTGCGCCGGCTGCTGGTCGTCGGCACCATCGCCGCGATCGTGATCGGGGTCATCGCCCGCTTCGCGACCCCGAGCCATCTGTGGCTGGACGAGTCGCTGACGGTGGAGATCGCCCGCAGGCCGGTCGGCGGACTGCTCGACGCGCTGCGGCGGGACGGCTCACCCCCGCTGTACTACCTGTCGCTGCACGTGTGGATCTCGATGTTCGGGACGGGCGACGTCGCCGTCCGCGCGCTGTCGGGCATCCTGTCGCTGATCACCCTGCCGGTCGCCTGGATCGCCGGCCGCCGGGTCGGTCGGGCGGCGGCGATGTTCGGCAGCGGTGACGCCGACACCCCGCGCCGCACGGGCCTTGCCGCCCTGCTGCTGTTCGCCTGTTCGCCCTACGCGATCCGCTACGGCAGCGAGACCAGGATGTACTCGCTGGTCGTCCTGCTGGTCCTGCTGTTCGGGCTGGCCCTGGTGCGGGCGCTGGAGCGGCCGACCCGCCGCCGACTGGTGGTGCTCACCGTGGCCACCTCGGCGCTGGTCTACACCCACTACTGGACGTTCCTGCTGCTCACCACGGTCGCGGTCTTCCTCGCGGTGCAGGCGCTGCGCCGGGTGAGCTACCGCCGTCCCGCGCTGTCGGCCCTGGCGGCGATGCTCGCCTCGGCGGTGCTGTTCGCGCCGTGGATGCCGTCCTTCCTGTCCCAGATGCTGCACACGGGCACGCCGTGGGCGGCCCGGGTGCAGGCGCAGGTGCTGCTGGACACGGTGTTCGACTGGGCGGGCCCGACCTCGACCGGCGCGCTGCTCGGGGTGGTCCTGCTCGCCGCGGCCCTGCTCGGCCTGACCGGGCGCCCGCAGGACGACGGGCTGCACATCGTCCCGACCGGGCGGGTGCCCGGCCGCTACCTGGTCGCGGTGTGGCTCATCCCGCTCGCCCTCGCCTACCTGGTCAACACCACCGGCGGCAGTGCGTACACGGAGCGTTACACCGGGATCTCGCTGCCGGCCTTCCTGCTGCTCGCCGCGCTCGGCATCGGCCTGCTGCCCGGCCGGGCGCGGGCCACGCTCCTGGTCATCGTCTGCGTGACCGGGCTGTTCGGCGGCTGGCACATGGCCCGGCAGGAACGCACCCAGGCCGGGGAGATCGCGAGCCGGATCGCGGCGCTGGCCCGGCCGGGTGACGTGGTCGCCTACTGCCCCGACCAGCTGGGCCCGGCGGTGTACCGGGCCATCGAGCGCCGTGGCGACCTCGACGTCCGGCAGATCGTCTACGCCGACACCAGCGGGCCGGCGCTGGTCGACTGGGTCGACTACGCGGAACGGATGCGACGGGCCTCCGGCGCGGACTTCGCCGCCCGGGTGAACACGATGGCCGGGCCGGGCCACGCGGTGTTCCTGGTCCGGGCGGACGGCTACAAGACCCTGGAGGGGGCCTGCGCGGTCGTCTCCGACCAGCTGGCCGCCCTGCGAGACCGTACCTTCCAGGTCGACCGTCGCATGGTCTACGAGGGCGCCTCGCTGGAACGGTTCTCCACCCTGCGCTGACCGGCCGGCCGCCGCCGCCGCTGGCGGCCCGGCCGCCGGCAGCTCACCGTCATCACCAGCAGCGCCATCGGCAGCGTGTAGTGGTTGAAGTACGACTGCTTGTTCATGACGTCGAGGGTCAGCAGCACCACGGCGGCGCCCAGGCAGAACCCGGCCGCGTCCGCGCGCACCCGCCAGGCCAGCAGGTAGGCGCCGGCCAGCGCGAGCGGCATCGGGGCGAACCCGGTCGTGATCCCGGCGTGGACCAGCACGCCGGGGACGGACAGCGAGTCACCCCGGACGGGGTAGCCCAGGTTGGTCGTCACCGCGTCCGCCCAGAAGTCCGCCGGCCCGGCCAGCACCCAGGGGGCGACCAGCGTCGCCGCGGCGCCGGCCGCCACAAGCACCCGCCGGGGCCCGAACGCCGGCCACATCGCCGCGACCGGCAGCAGCAGCGCCAGATGCTGCTTGCTGGCCAGGGCCAGGGCGAACGTGACGACCGCCCAGCCCGGCCGGCCCGCGCGCACCGCCCACACCATCCCGGCCAGACAGGCGATGAGCAGCGGTTCGGTCCAGGACTGCTGCAGCGCGTACATGGCGCCGGGGATGACGAGCACCATCAGCGGCAGCGCCGCCGGGACAGCGGGATCCGGGACGTCGGGATCCGAATCCGAATCCGTGGTCCCGGCCCACGGGCTGGCCCCGCCACCCGGTGTGCCCGCGTCCCGCCGCGCCTGCCAGCCGGGGGCGGTCACGCCGGCGATCCGGCGGACCGTGACGGCGGCGAGCACCAGCGCGGCCAGCAGGCCGTAGCGGACGTCCCCGAACAGCAGATGGAACGGCGCGAGCAGCAGTGTCGTGCCGGGCAGGTAGGGGTAGACGTCGAACAGCCCGTACACCGGATACTCGGCGCGGCTGGGCGCCCACTGCTGTCGGTACATGTCGTGGCCGTCGAACAGGCCGCCGGCGGAGACCTGCAGCAGATGGAAGACATCGATCCGGGGCTGCGGCGCCGCCAGGATCATCGCGACGCCGGCGGCCACGACCAGGCCGGTCACCAGCCAGAAGCAGGCCGGGGATGCGAGTCGGTGGGCCGCCCACCAGCGGCCGTCCGGCGCTGGCGGGCGGGCCCACACCAGGACCGCCCCGGCGGTGAGCAGCCCGGCGGCCACCCCGAGCACATCGGAGAGGTCCGCCCACCGTCCGGCCGCGTAGTAGCGGGGCCGCAGCGCCACCCCGGCCGCGAGCAGCCCGGCCACCCCCGTCCACACGGCGGTGTGCCAGCGCCCGGCCCACCGCCGCGCCCGCTCGGCGGGGCCCGCGGCCAGCAGGACGGCGAACCAGCCGACGAGCACGAACACCAGCTGCCACGGCCCCCGCCCGTCACCGGCGCCGATGCCCACCGCGACACCGCCCCAGCCGACCAGCAGCAGGGCTGTCGTCCCCCGATCCGGGTGGCCCGGGGACGCCCACCCGGGTGCGGCGGCCGGATCGTCCGTCCGGGCGGGTATGGGCGCTGCCATGACGTGCACCATGCCAGAGCGCGCGGCACCGGCGTGCGCACGGCAGCCGGCGGGTGGGGTACGGCCCGGCGGCGGGGCGAGAGCAGGCTGTCGCGGCCGGCTCGCCGTGGCCGTCAGGGGGCGCGGACGGGCGCCCGCGGGGGGCATGCCAGACTGAGAAGCCAAAGTCGGATCATCGTCCACCGGCTTTCTGGTATGTCGCGCGGATGACCGTCGCGTGCGAAGGTGAGGAGAGGTCAGGCACAGTGGCCGAAAAGCCCGAGGTCGTCGTTATCGGAGCCGGACCGGCAGGTCTTACAGCAGGCTGGGAGCTGGTCAAACGGGATGTGCCCGTAACGGTCCTCGAAGGTGACTCGGTGGTGGGAGGGATCAGCCGTACCGCGCAGCGCGAAGGCTGGCGGTTCGACATCGGCGGGCACCGCTTCTTCACCAAGGTGCCCGAGGTCGAGGCACTCTGGCACGAGATCCTGCCCGACGAGGACTTCCTGATGCGCCCGCGCTCGAGCCGCATCATCTACGACGGCAAACTGTTCGACTACCCGCTGCGCGCCGGCAACGCCCTGCGTGGCCTGGGTCTCCTCGAGGCCGCGCGCTGCATCTTCTCCTACTTCTGGGTGCGGGTCCGCCCGCCGAAGGACCAGACGAAAATCGAGGGCTGGGTCGCGGCCCGTTTCGGCTGGCGCCTCTACCGGATCTTCTTCAAGACCTACACCGAGAAGCTGTGGGGTGTGCCGGCGAACACGATCGAGGCGGACTGGGCCGCGCAGCGCATCAAGAACCTCTCGCTGTTCAACGCCATTGTGAACGCGGTCACACCGAAGCGGAACCAGAAGGACATCACCTCCCTCATCGAGGAGTTTCAGTACCCGAAGTACGGGCCCGGAATGATGTGGGAGACCGCCGCGGACAAGATCATCGAACGGGGCGGGAAGATCGTTTTTGAGGAGAAGGTCCGCGCGATCCACCACGAGGGCGGCCGGGCAACCGGGGTGAGCACGGTGGTCACCGGCGGGTACGGCCCGGGCGCGGGCGCGCCGGAGGCGTCCCGGACCGACCTCGGCAGCGAGCACCACTACGACGCGGACGAGATCGTGTCGTCGATGCCGTTCTCCTCCCTGGTCCGCGCGATGGATCCCCCCGCTCCGGAGCACGTCCTGGCGGCGGCGAACGGGCTGCGTTACCGGGACTTCCTCACCGTCGCGCTCGTGGTGCCCGAATCCGCCGGTTTCCCGGACAACTGGATTTACATCCACTCTCCCGAGCTGCAGGTCGGGCGTATCCAGAACTTCGCGTCGTGGTCGCCCTTCCTGGTGAAGGAGGGACGGACCTGCCTCGGGCTGGAGTACTTCGTCTTCGAAGGTGACGAGACCTGGTCGATGGCCGACGACGACCTGATCGCACTCGCCTCCAAGGAGCTCGCCGCCCTCGGTCTGGTACCGGCGGACCAGGTGGAGGGCGGTTTCGTGGTG
Organism: Protofrankia symbiont of Coriaria myrtifolia; assembly: GCF_900634755.1. Classification (NCBI taxonomy): domain Bacteria; kingdom Bacillati; phylum Actinomycetota; class Actinomycetes; order Frankiales; family Frankiaceae; genus Protofrankia; species Protofrankia symbiont of Coriaria myrtifolia. The sequence continues at coordinate 11,545 of NZ_CAAAFS010000182.1, read as the reverse complement.
CGCATGCCGAAGGCCTATCCGTTCTACGACTCCGAGTACAAGAAGAACGTCGACATCATGCGCGGATGGCTCGCCGAGGTCGCACCGAACGTCTATCCGGTCGGTCGCAACGGCATGCACCGCTACAACAACCAGGACCACTCGATGTACACCGCTCTGCTCAGTGTGCAGAACATGGTGGACGGCACCAACCACGACGTGTGGAGCGTCAATGTCGAGGAGGACTACCACGAGGAAGTCTCCCCTGGTTACACCGGCAACAAAGCGTCGCACTGACCCCAGGTCGCGGGACTGGAGGATCTGACCGTGACCGATGTCGTGGTTCGGCCGGTGGAGAACATCCCCGATCCGGCCGACACGGGCCTGAGGCGTCCTGACCGGGCAGCTGTCCTGTTCAGGGCAGTGCTGTTCGTCATTGTTGTCGCGGCGGTGGTGGCGCGTTTTTCCGCCCGGCAGGCATTGTGGCTGGACGAGGCCCAGAGCGTGGCCATCGCCCGGCTCCCGCTGACCGGGTCGGGCCCGACACTGTTCGACGGCCTGCTCCAGGACGGCTCACCACCGCTGTACTACCTGCTGCTGCACGGCTGGATCGAGCTGTTCGGGACCGGCACGTTCGCGGTACGGGCGCTGTCGGCGCTGGTGAACCTGGCCGCGGCCGGGCCGCTGTACCTGCTGGCCCGGCGGGTGGTCGGGGTACGCGCCGCGCGGGTGGCGGTGGTGCTCTATCTCACCTCGCCGTTCGCGCTGTACTTCGCGACCGAGACCCGGATGTACAGCCTGGTGGTGCTGCTGACCGCGGCCGGCGGGCTGGCGCTGGAGAGCACCCTGCGCCGGCGCTCGGTCGGGCCGGCCGTCGCGTTGGCGCTGTGCTCCGGCCTGCTGGCGCTGACCCACTACTGGTGCCTCTACCTGCTGTTCACGGTGGCCGGTTGGCTGCTGCTGGTCACGGTGCGGCCACGGCCGGGCTGGGGCCGGCGGGCACCGTTGACAGCGCTCGGCGGCATCGTCGGCGGGGCGGTGGTGTTCGCCCCCTGGCTGGGCTGCTTCCACTATCAGCTGACGCACACCGGGACGCCGTGGGGCGAGCCGGCCACGTTCGCGGCGATCTCGCACGCCTACGGGCAGTGGGCGGGCGGCCCGACCACCGGCGGGCGGACGCTGCTGTTCCTCATCACCGGGCTCGCCGCCGCCGGGATGGCCGGCCGGGCGATCGACGGCCGGTACGTGATGGTGGACCTGAAGGGGCTCGAACCCGGGCGGACGCTGTTCTTCCTGGCCACCCTCACGCTCGTGGTGGCCGTCGCCGTGGGCAAGGTGGTGGGCAACGCCTGGGCCGACCGTTACACCGCCACCGCGTTCGTCCCGTTCCTGCTGGTGATCGGCCTCGGGATGACCGTCATCGTCGACAGCCGGCTGTTCCGGGGCATCGCCCTGGCGTGCGCGCTGCTCGGGCTCGTCGGCGGCTACACCGACCTCTCCCGCGCCCGTACCCAGGCCGGACAGGCCGCGAATGTGCTCGAGCGTCTCGGGCGGCCCGGCGACGTGCTGCTGGTCTGCCCGGACCAGCTCGGCCCGGGGCTGGCCCGCACGGTACCGGCGTGGATGCGGGTGCACGTCGTCCCGACCTACGCCCCACCCGACCGGGTCGACTGGACGGACTACGAGGATCGCAACACCACCGCCAACGGGGTGGCCGTCGCGGACCGGGCGCTGGCGGAGGCGGGCCCGGGCAACACCGTCTTCCTCGCCGGGTCGGGCGCGTACCGCACCTACGAGACCCTGTGCACCCAGGTGCGCGGACGTCTTGAGGCGCAGCGCCCTCGCGTCGACCAGGTCATGGAACAGGGCCAGCCGGCCAGGGTCTGGGAGAACTTCGCCCTGCTGCGCTTCCAGCCGTAGCCGCCGGGACGCTCTGGTGGATCTTCGGTCGGACGGATCGATGGCCGCTGTCCGTGTGACGGTGGCCGCTCACCGCGTGCGCACGCATCGTACGCGCGCTGCGTCCCGGCGGGACGGTGCCGTCCTGCCGCGGCGTCCGTCCGGGCAGACCACCGGGCGGACGCCGAAGCTCGCGGCGATCGGCCGCCGCTGGCGTGCTGGCCGGGCCGATCAGCACGCCCGGCCACCGCGGTGGCGCGCGCGATGGTCTGCCAGGTGGCCCGCGTGGTGGCGTGAGCTGCCGTTGCGTGAGATCGCCCTCGCCTGGCTCGCCACGCGTGTGGCGACCGCCGCCGCGTACGCGCTGGCCCACTACATCGACGGGCAGGTGCGGGCCGCCCATCCGGACGGCGGCACTGGCACTGGCGTGGGCACCGGCGGGCTGACGCTGACCGGCCCGCTCGGGTGGGACGCCGGCTGGTACGCGGGTATCGCCGAGCACGGGTACGCCGGGTCCGGCGAGCAGAGCCTGCGGTTCTTCCCCCTGCTGCCGCTGCTGGTGCGTGCGGTCACGGTGCTGCCCGGGCTCGGTGGGCACACCGGGGTCCGCGTCACCCTGGTCGTGCTGGTGAACCTGACCGCGTTCGCCTTCGTGGCGGCGCTTGCCCAGTTGGCGCGCCGGGAGGGTTTCGGCCCCGCGGCGGTCTCCCGTGTGATCTGGCTGGCCTCGCTGGCCCCGCCCGCGTTCGTGCTGGTCATGGGCTACACCGAGGCGTTGTGGGGGCTGCTGGCCGTCGGGGTGTTCGCCGGGATCCGCTCCCGGCGCTGGGAGCTCGCCGCCGTCTGCGGGCTGTTCGCCGGGCTGTGCCGGCCGGTGGGCGTCCTGCTGGTCGCCCCGGTGGCTCTCGAGGCGGCCCGCGGGATCACGGCCGCCGCGACGGCCGACCGGCTGCGGCGGGCGGCGGCCGTCGCGGCGCCGGCCGTGGGCCTGGGCGGCTACCTGCTGTGGGCGGGAATCGCCCACGGGGACGCCCTCGCGCCGATCCGGCTGCAGCGGCAGCAGTCGCTGCACGGCAGTTCCTCGAATCCCGCGGCGGTGCTCTGGGAGGCGGCCCGAGGTGCCGTCCACGGCGAGGTGGGCACCGCGCTGCACGTCCCGTGGCTGCTGCTCGTCGCCGTCCTGCTCGTGGTCATGGTGCGTACGTTGCCGGCGTCCTATCCGCTGTGGGCCGCGCTGACCGTCGCCGTGCTCCTGACCGGCAGCAACCTGGACTCCAGCGAGCGGTATGCCTACGGGGCGTTCCCGTTCCTGTTCGTCGCGGCCGCGCTGACCCGCCGTGACGAGGTGTTCCGCGCCGTGCTGACGGCGTGCGCCGCGATGATGGTGGTGTACGCGTCCCTGGCCTTCCTCGGCCTGTACGTACCGTAGGGCTTTTACGTACCGTAACCACGGTACCCGGTAGCCCCCATCTGTCCCCGGGTGCTCTTACAGGTTCGTCACACCGGCGGTCCACCTCGTCGTTACGGTGACGTCATGGACGTGGAGTACCAGCGGCTGTACCTGCCGCCCGGGACGGACCGCCGGCAGGCTCTGGCTGTCCTCACCCTGCACGCCGAGTTCGGTGACTGGGAGCTCGAGCGGCTGCGCCTGTTCCCGGACGGCTCCCGGCGCGTGGTCCTGCGCCGCCCGCGTCAGCGCGGCGGGCTGCCGGGCTACCTGCCCACCTGACCGCTGTCGGCCGTCCGCGCCGTCCGCGCCGTCCGCGCCGCGAACCTACCGGTTATGGATAGTAATGGCCGCTACGGCGGCCGGACCGCGCTGCGGGCGTGTCCGGACGCTGACCATCCCGGCCACGGAATCGTAGTTGACCAGTCACCATGAGAAACTCCTCGCAGGCCCGCAACCTGGACGGGCCGGCAGGCGTCAGGATGGCTGGTAAGTGGTGGAAACCGCACCAGCCTGCCGGCCCTCCAGGAAGGACCTGCCGTGACGGTCGACAGCGGATCCGTACCACCCGGCGGTGAGCCCGTTCCGAGCGCCCTCGCGCCAGGCGGCACCGTCCCCGACGGCTCACCCGGGCCAGCTGACACCGGCCCGGGAAGCAGCCCGGGGAAGCGCCCAGGGAACACAACGGGCCCACATGATGTGGCAGGCCCGGGAATCCCGGGGAACACGGCGCAGCCCGGTGGCGGCACCGGGCCGGACGGCGAGGCCGAGCCGCGGGCGGAGCGGGCCATCCAGGCGACCACCATCGTCGCGGTGGTCGCGGTCGCGGCGGTGGCTGCCTTCGTCTCCTACCGGCACATGCGCGGGGTCGCCCTTGAGCAGGGGGAGGACCGCCTCGCCGCGACGGTCATCCCGTTCAGCGTCGACGGCCTGATCGTGGCCGCGTCCATGACGATGCTGCGGGACCGGCGTGCCGGGCACCCCCGCTCCTGGCTGTCCTACACGCTGCTGACGCTGGGTGCGTGCGCGTCGCTGGCGGCAAACGTCATGCACGCCGAGCCCACCCTGGCGGCCAGGATCATCGCCGGCTGGCCGCCGCTGGCACTGCTCGGCTCCTACGAGCTGCTCATGCGCCAGATCCACGCCGGCCGCGGTACGGCGGGCGGCCGGCGGCCCGCCGACATCCCGATCACGGTTCCGGCGCAGCGCGGTGAGCAACTGGCGGCACGACCGGCCGTGCACCGCGCTGCGCCGGCATCACCGTCGTCGCCCGGCATCCCGGCCGACGGGGTCGGCACGGCTGGCATTGCTGGCACGGCTGGTATTGCCACCCGCCCGGACACGGGTACCAACGCCCGGCCGCCCGCGGGCATCCTGGTCGCGGGCATCAGCGCCCGACCGGCCGAAAACCCCGGCGAAGCCGGAAAGTCGAACGAAGACAAGTCCGGCGCGGAGCACAACGGACCCGTTCCGATATCCATGGCGACGGCGTCCGCATCACTTCCTGTTACACTGACCGCACTGGACGCGGCCGGAAAACGCGATGCCATTGTCCGCGCGCTCGAACAGACCGGAGGCGCTGCCACCGATGCCGTCGCGCTGCTGGCCGCGCAGGGGGTGAAAGTCAGCAGAAGCTGGGTCTATCAGGTCCGGAAAGACACCCGTCATCATGGCGCCGACACCGTCTCGCCCGCTCTGGTGGCCGCCACGAAATCCGACCGACCGAACATCCCGGCCGGTATCCCGGTCGGCACCGACAGTAATATCAGATAGAGCTGACAGACAGAACCGGCAGGAGACGGCAGCCGCCAGGAACAGCGCCGACCCGGAACAATGCCGGACGAGGACGGCGCCGGCGGGTACCTGTGGGTTTTCCGTCGGGTCCGGGCGACACGGATGGCGCCCCGTGACGTCCCGGATCCGACGGTGACACGTCCGTGCTCCCCACCATCGCCGATCAGGAGAGGGCTGCGGACGTCAGGCCGTGCCGAGGCTCAGACCGTGGCACCGGCCATCGTCTGGCAGGAGGCGGCGCACGCACGGCACGCCTCCGCCAGCTTCATCATCTGGGCGTCGCCGGGCATCTTCATGGCCATCTCGGCGCACATGGTACATATGCGCGCACACATGGCACACATTTCCCGGTACATCGACGACATGCGGCACATCATGTCCGCGCAGACCTTCGTGACGGCCGCGCAGTCCATCAGGACACGCATGTTCGCCGCGTCCATCATCGTTCCCGGCATGTCCATGCAGTAGGCAATCGTCTCCTCGCACGTGGTCGAGCAGGACATGCAGTTGTCGATCGCCTTGCGCATTTCATTACTGATCTTCTCGGCATGTTGCACGATGGCCCTCCTGACGGTCGCGCGGCGTGAACCGCAGCCTCCGATGGGTACTGCGAACCGCTCACGTCGAATGTTCCGCCGTTCCGTGAGGGGTTCGGACCAACGATAAGCCTCGTATGACGAACGCGCATCGGCAACTGTGGCGGTCAACGCCCCCGCGGGCCAATTCAGCGGCGATTCGCGTAACGAAAAGAGCGGCGGAATCGACGTGTTCGCGGATATTAGCGGGTTTTGTTCGGTTCTTTTCCTGTTCCCGGCGCGCCAACGGACACACATTGGTGACACGCCGGCAACAGCACATCGGCCCGCCACCGACAGGAACTTCGGCCGGTGGCGGGCCGGCCGAAGTTCTCAGGGCGTCGCGGGATTTGCCGCCGGCGGCAGGTCACCAACGGGGCCGGGCACCGGGGACGGCCGGAGGTCACCGCCCACAGGTACGGTCATGGCTGCGGGCAGGCGGCTGTGCGGGACGACGGGAACGCCGCCGAGAAAGACCCCCGTCACCGCGTCGGGACGTTCGAACAGCGACAGGTCGCCCGGATCCTCGTCCAGCAGAATGGCGTCGAACTCATAGCGTGGGGCAATACGACCGACATTTTCCGAGATACCGCACAGGCGCGCGCCGTTAGCCGTCGCCGCGAGCAGTGCCTCGGACGCCGACAGCCCGCTCTGGCGCAGCCGGGTGATCTCGGCAAGGTTGGCGCCGTGGCGGTCCCGGTGCCGGCAGCCACTGCCAAGGGCGATCCTGACCCCGGCGTCGCGGGCCACCTCGATCGTGTCGGCCAGCATGGCTCGGGTCACGTGCGCCCGGTCGGCAGCCCACTGGGGCAGCTGCCCGGTGTCGGCCAGCTGCCCCAGCTCGTGGTATGGCGACAGGGTGGGGACCAGCGTGACACCATACCGCGCCATCAGGTCGGCCTCACGCTCCGTGAGACCGATCCCGTGCTCGATCGAACGGACGCCGGCCGACACCGCCGCGTCGACGGCGGCCGCGCCCAGCGCGTGCGCCATGACCCCGCGTCCGAAGGCAGCCGCCTCCGAGACCGCGACGGCGAGTTCCGCGGCGGTGAACTCCGGCAGCGGCTGCCCCGGGCGCACCGACATGATGCCGCCGCTGGCGAAGATGTTGACCCAGTCCGCGCCCGCCCGCACCACCGAGCGGACCGCCGCGCGCATGTCGTCCGGCTCCCGGACGACATGCCGGGGCCGGCCGGGATAGTCCAGCGCCGTCAGAGCCTCCGGCGCCTCCAGGCCGGGGCCGAGCAGCGCCCCGTCGCCATGGCCTTCCGAGCGGGTCAGCCCGACCACCGAGACCGCCAGCCGCGGCCCGGGGACGTGCCCGGCGAGCAGCGAGTCACGCACACCCGCGTCCGCGCCGCCGGCGTCCCGGACGTACGTCACCCCGGCGGCCAGGGTGCGCCGCAGCATCGCCGCTGTCTGGAAGAAGCGCTCCGACAGCGATGTCGTCATCATCTCCAGCGGATCGTATGTGCAGAGCGTGACACGGGAGTGGCAGTCGATGACGCCGGGCATCAGCCACAGCCCATGCGCGTCGACATCGACCGCGCTGGCGTTCAGCGGAAGATGCGGACGGACGTCAGTGATGTGTCGATTGCATACCGCGACATCCACGGGGCCGTCGAAGTAACCGTGCTCGTCGAGAGCGTACACGCCCCGCAGGACGAACCCGTCCGACAGGGCGGTGCCGCCCCGCCGTGGGACATCGGTGCTGGTGATCGTCATCGTGCCGTTCCTGCCGCTGGAGTCCGGCGTCCACCACTGGATGGATCACTGCCCTGGGCGCGGGGACGCCATGGAGATCACATAGGATATGCCGGCTCGGGCCGGGGTACCGCGCTGGGCCCGCTCGGCCAGGCCACACACCGGATCACCGGTCAGGACGACGTGGCGGAGACGACAGCGACGAAGCGCCGGGCGGTTGCCAGGTTGCCTGGCAACCGCGACGTCCGAGCGGGCACTCAGATCACGGTCGACAGGCCGTGCTCGACACGCGGCAGGTGTCGATGTACCGGCGGACGGTGAAGCCGCGCGCCTGCGCGACATGGTCGGTCGCAGTACCTGCCGCTGGCTTCAACCTGGCGCTGTACACCTGTACCTCCATTGTCGGCGCCGGTGGATGCGCCGTCACAGACCGAGCCGCCCGGCCCGGGCGTCACCACGGCCCTCGCCCGGACAGCCCAACCGGCCGTGGCGTCCGCCGGTGAGGCGGATACCGTAGTCGATGGTTCCAGTCCGCTCGTGAACGTAACTGACCGTCATTGGCAGGGTCAAGGGCCAGCGACCTGAAGACCGCGTCCGACGGATGTCGGTCGCGGCCCGGCGAACGGTGACCGGCCACCGCCTGACAACTGCCTGACAACCGCCCGATGGCGGTCGACAACGGCGGCCGGCCGTCGTCATCCGACTGTCGCGGCGGTGACCGGCGGGTCCACCGGATGGCGTGCCGGCGCGGGCTCCGGCGCGGCCACCGCGCCGGCTGCCACCGCACCCGCTGCCGTCACGGGGCCCGCTGCCGCTGAACCGGCCGTCGCGTCGCCGTCCGCGCTGTCACCGTTGCGGCCGGCCCGCGTCGCGGCCAGCTCGGCCCGGGCGACGCGCAGCTCGGAGGTGAGCTCGTCGACCTGGCGCTCGGCGCGCTCGGCCCGGGAACGGGCGTCCGCTCTGGCCTCTGCGAGCACGGCCTGGCGTTCGTCCGCGGCCCGGTGGGCAGCCTCGAGCCTGCGCTCGGCGTCGGTGTGGACGCGGGCGATCTCGGCGTCCGTGGCGTCGCGCTGGCGTACCAGGTCGGCGTGCAGCCGGTCAGCCTCCGCCCTGGCCTGGGCCGTGGTGTGCTCCAGAGCCTCGGCCCGGGCCAGCGCGGCGTCGCGGGCGGCGGTGGCGGTGGCAACCGCCTGCGCGGCGTCCTGCCGCGCCTGAGCCACCGCCGCGGCGGCCTCGTCACGTGCCGTCCGGACGGCGGCGTCCGCGGCCTGGTGCGCCTGGCGGATCTCCGCGGTCGCCCCGGCGCGGACCGCGTCCAGGCGTGCCTCGGTGTCCTGCCGTGCCGCTTCCGCCGCCGCGGCGGCCTCGGCGCGGGCCTGCTCGAGCGCTGCCTGCGCCTGCGCCCGGGCCGCCGCGGACGCGTCGCGTTCGGCTTCCAGAGCGGTGATCCGCTCCTCCAACGTGTCGACCACGCCGACCGCCTCGGCCGCTACGGCCTCCGACTCGTCCCGGGCGACCTGCGCCTCACGAGCGGTCTGCTCGGCTCGCACGGCCCGGGCGATCGCCTCGGCGACGCGCTCGGCCGCCTCCGCCTCGACCGTTTCCACCCGCGCCTCGGTGGCGGCTATGTCGCCGAGAGCGGTCATCTCCCGGACGAAGGCGTCCAGCGTCTGGGTGAGGTTGCCGGCCAGCGCGGTGATCTGCTCGGCCATCACGTCGGCCCGCCCGCGCGCGCCCGCGGCGCGCTCCGAGCCGGCCTTGCCGATGACCACTCCCATCCCGGCCGCTCCCGGCCCGGACTGCCCGGCGAGCTCCCGTCTACGGCGGTAGGCCGACAGCCGGTTGTGGGCGGGATCGTCGCAGTACGCGGGTGGACGCCCCGGCCCGGCCGGGGCGCTCGGCGGCTGACGGCACCCCGGGTAGGCGCACCGTACCGGTGCGCTCCCGTCGACCGTCGCGTCCTCGGTCATGCTCATCGCTGTCCGTTCTCGCTCCCGGCATCCCGCCCGCACCGACCCGACAAGAATGCACCAGGACGCACGATCAGGGGGGCCAGCGGCCAACGCGGTTTGCGACGGCCCTGCCCCCAGCCGACCCGCCCCGCCGGTTCGGGCGACCGGACGCCGTCTGACGCTCTCTGGCCGGCATCCGACCAGGCGTCCGGCCGACCTCCGCCCGGTATTCTGCGCCCTTCCCGTCCTCGATCGTCTTTTGTGACGTTCAGTATCAGCGCACATCGCTGTTTTCACCGTGTAGGTGGATGATGCGGACCCCTGCCAGACAGCTTCGCTCACAATCAGTTACTGTCACGCTCCGTGATTGAGGAATTGCGCGCCGGCAGGCGTACAGGTATGGAGGGCAGACCGCCAGGGAGGGCAGCGGCGGCGCGATCATTCTTTCGTGGCCGGGGAACGGCAGCCGATCCGACAACTCCGACAACTCCGACCGCTCTGACGGCTCCGGCAGGACTGGGACGCCCGGGAGGACCAGACAGATCGGCTGGGCCGGATGGGTCGCGGCGCCCGCTGCGGCGGTACGTCCGGCGAGCCGCCGCAGCGGGCATGCTGGTGCTGCTCCTCGCCGCGGTGACCGCCGGGCCCGCGATGGGCGACACACCGAGCGCCCACGGCGCTCCCGACTCTCACGGCGCCCACGGTATGGACGGGCCCGCGCCGGGTGCGCAGGCCGGCACGGCCGGGTCGTACTGGAACGAGGTCGCCGGCGAGCCCTTCCACCCGACTGGGCGCGTGCGCACCTACTACATCGGTGCCGACGAGGTCGTGTGGAACTACGCCCCGGACGACCGCAACGACATCACCGGCCAGCCCTTCAGTCCGCAGGAGAAAACCTTCCTCGAGTCCGGTCCGGGACGGATCGGTATGCGATACGTGAAATGCCTCTACCGTGGCTACACTGACGCCGGCTTCGCCACGCTGGCACCGCGCCCGCCACAGGACGCGTACCTGGGCCTGCTGGGGCCCACGATCCACGCCGAGGTCGGCGACACCATAAAAGTCGTCTTCCGCAACGGCTGCCGGATTCCCGACAGCGTGCACCCCCACGGGGTCTTCTACACGAAAGCCAGCGAGGGGGCGCCGTACGCCGACAACACCTCCGGTGTGGACAAGTACGACGACGCAGTTCCCACCGGCGGCCGGCACACCTACACCTGGCTGGTGCCCGACCGTGCCGGCCCCGGCCCGCACGACGGCAGTTCCGTGATGTGGATGTACCACTCCCACACCCAGGAGGCCAGCGACACCGCCGCCGGCCTCCTGGGCGCGATGGTCATCACCGGCAAGGGGCTGGGCCGCCCGGACGGCAGCCCGAAGGACGTCGACCGCGAGATCGTCGCCCTTTTCGAGATCATGGACGAGAACCGCAGCCCGTACCTGGAGGAGAACCTCCGCCGTTTCGCCCAGCCGCCCTATCCGGCGCGCGACGACGTGAACTTCACCAGGTCCAACCGGCGGCTGGCCATCAACGGCTACATCTTCGGCAACGGGCCGATGATCACCATGAGGAAGGATGAGCACGTCCGCTGGTACGTCATGGGCATGGGCGGCGAGCAGGACCTGCACACCCCGCACTGGCACGGCAACAGTGTGCTGTGGAGCGGAATGCGCATGGACACCGTCTCGCTGCTGCCCGCCACCATGATCACGGCGGACATGGTGCCCGACGACGTGGGGACCTGGCTGTTCCACTGCCACGTCAACGAACACCTCCTCGGCGGCATGATCACCCGCTACCAGGTCCTCACCCCCGACGGAAAACCCGGCCCGTCCTCAGACTCGGCAGGGTCGGGGGCGGCGGGAGCGGGCACAGGGGCGACGTCGTCGTCCGGCTCCGCTTCCGGCTCGGCATCCGCGTCGTCGGCAGGCTCCCCGTCCACGAAGATGCCGATCCCGGCAGGCGGCGTACCAGCCGGCGAAGGCGGCACCGCCCACCCCTCGTCCTTCCCGATCGTCCCCGTACTGATCGTTTTTATGATGGCGCTGGGCGCTCGCAGACTCATCGTCCGCCGCCGCACCACCCCCTGACCCAGGCTCCGCGGACCATCTGACCCCCGACGATTCCGCCCAGCCCAGCACACGGGCACCGCAGGTGTCCCGGCCCAGCCCCACCCGGGACACCTGCATCCCCC
>NZ_CAAAFS010000181.1:0-17605 GCF_900634755.1 Protofrankia symbiont of Coriaria myrtifolia | reverse complement strand
CCTGGCGGTGGTGTGGGGGATGCAGGTGTCCCGGCCCAGCCCCACCCGGGACACCTGCATCCCCCACACCACCGCCAGGACCGCACGATCAGCGCGGACGCCCGGCGTGGAGAGCCAGCACGAACATGCCCGCCTGGCGGTGGCGGGGAAGGGCTGGGACGGTCAGGTGCCGGTAGCGCTGTCGGAGCCCACCGTCGGGGCCGAGGCTGATGAGGCGGACGAGGCGGACGGCGAGTAGGCGCGGCCCTTCCAGGCGGCGCCTCGGCCACGCCAGTGCGCCACGGCCGAGTCCACGGTCATCAGCGTGTACAGGACGGCGACGGCGGGCAGGGCCACCGCCGTCCACACCGGCTGCCGGTAGTAGCGGAGCATCGGGACGTAGGTGGCAGTCATGATCACCCAGGCGGCGAGCCCGGCGATGCCGGCGACCAGCGCGGCCGTGCCCCCGGCACCCCCGCCAGCGGCGAGAGTCCCCGCCAGCCCGATCACGGCCGCCACCGGCGGCAGCAGGTAGGTCAGCACCAGGCCGACGACGGTGCCGGCGAGCAGCACGGGCGAATGCCGCAGCTGGGTGTACGCGCTACGGGAGATCATCTTCCACAGGTCGGCGAGCCCGGGGTACGGGCGGACGCTGCGCACACCCCCGGGCCCGCGGTCGGCCAGGCCCAGCCAGATCCGTCCCCCGCCGCGCTTGACGGCCTTGGCCAGCGAGCAGTCGTCGATGACCGCGCCGCGGATGGCGGCGATCCCACCGGCGCGTTCCAGCGCGGCACGGCGCAGCAGGACGCACCCGCCGGCCGCCGCCGCCGTGCGCGCCGTCGGCCGGTTGGCCCGGCGGAACGGGTAGAGCTGGGCGAAGAAGTAGACGAACGCCGGGATGACGAGCCGCTCCCAGCGGTTGCTCGTGCGCAGCACAGCCATCAGCGACGTGAGGTCGAGCCCGCGACCGGTGGCGTGGCGGACCAGCCGGGTCACCGAGTGCGGGCCGTGAGCGATGTCGGCGTCGGTGAACAGCAGCCACCGCGCGTCGGGCCCGGCCGCGCGCACACCCTGCTCCATGGCCCACACCTTGCCCGCCCAGCCAGCCGGGCGCGGCTGGCCGTCGACGACCGTCAGCCTGTCACCGGCACCCGCGACCCGGCCGATGACGCGGGCGACCTCGCCGGTACCGTCGTCGCTGGAGTCGTCGACCAGCAGGACTCGCAGCTGCCCCGGGTAATCCTGCCCGAGCAGGGCCGGCAGGGTGTGCGGCAGCATCTCGGCCTCGTCCCGGGCCGGCACGATCACGGTGATCGCGGGCCAGCCGCCAGGTGGCTCGGTCGCGCCGGTGTCGGCGGCGTCGAGCCGGGTGCCGGTCCGCCAGAACATTCCGTGTCCGGTCGAGAGGACCAGCCAGACCAGCATCGAGAGCATCGCGCACGCCGCCAGCGTCATCATGCCGGTCAGCCTCGCAAATCAGCCGGCCGCACGCGCCCGTCGACACGGCTGTGTGGTCAGTTCCTCCCACCATGACCCGTCAATGTCCCAGTCCTCCGGGTCATGGTGCCCGTGCCACGGCACCCGGCGTCGCGTCACGGCGCCTGGCGTCGCGGCACCCGGCCGGCATCGCGTCGCCTCGGGAAGGTCACAGGCAGGCAGGCCGCCGGAAGATCGCGGCGCGAGCAAGGCGAACACGATACACGCCTTCCACACCGCCGCCAGCCCCCGGCCAGCGCTTTCTCCACGCAGGCGCTTCCGGCCATGCGACGGCTGCGTCGAAGAGCACCCCTCCGGCCACTGCCACGGCCTTCCACGATCGCCTCGACCGCTTTCCCCGGCCATTTTCGGGGAACTTCCGACGGGCATTTCCATGAACATTTCAGTGAACATTTCCGCGACGGCGGTGCCGGCGGTCACGAATTCGGCCCGGCCATCCACGCCGCGCGCAGGAACACTCGACCCGAAGCGTGGCGATATCGCCACGCTTCGCCGGCCTCACATGCCCATCCAGATAATGAGCGCGCGGGCGCGCGCGTTACCCGACGACCGGGGCGACAATCAACATCAGAAATACGGTGTGCTCATCTTCACGGCCGTCCGTCCCCTCTTGCTTTCCAGGTCGGACCCGTGCGTATGGTCTGCGCCGTGCCTTCGCGAAGAAGGCACCCGTCGGGCGACACGCCGAATCCTGCCCCGGCCGACGGAAGTCAAACCAATGGCAGGAGCGGGGGAACCAATTTTTGCGGGCGTCGCTCATCGGACGTCCTTGGGGTGAAGCCGCGGAACGCGGCCGGGCAGTCCCAGCCCGAACCCGACAGCTCACCTCGCAGGCGTGGGGAAGGACATCATCATGTCCCAGACACGTACTCGTGACGGACATACGCGTGACGGCGCGACCAGGCGCAGCAGGCGGCGCAACCGCGTGGGAATCAGGACCCGCACCCGCGCGATGATCGCCGTTCCGGCTGTTGTCGCAGCCATCGGCGGCAGCGTCGCGGTGTCCCAGCCGGCAAACGCGGCACCGGCCGCGGACCGGGTGCTCTCCGCCATCGCACAGTGTGAATCCGGTGGCGATCCGCGCGTCGTCAACGAGATCGGCGCCGGTGGGCTGTTCCAGTTCCTGCCACCCACCTGGCGAGGTGTCGGCGGGTCCGGTCTGCCGCAGCAGGCCAGCCCCGAGGAGCAGTGGAAACGCGCTCGCATCCTCTACTCGCAGCAGGGCACCGGACCGTGGTACGCGTCCAAGCACTGCTGGTCCGGAAAGATCGGCTGACCGTCCACCGACGGCACGGCCGCGTTCCTTCCGTGCTCTTTGCTCTTTCCATTTCTGTTTCCGTTTTCATGCTCGAGCCTCCCACCGGACCGGCTTCACTGATCCGGTAGACCCGGGCGGCCCGTGTCCCGGTAACCATTCGGTTCGTCCCGGGGAGCCGGCGTCATCCCGGTGGAGATCGGACTTCGGTCGGATCTCCACCGGGCGCCCGGCTGTGACTCCTGGCCGGATTCAGAGCCGGAAGCGGTCCCGGTCCACCCGGCCAAGCGGTGGACGGCGGCGTTCGAGCTCCAGCCCTATGTCGACCAGATCGATCCGCTCGAGAGCATGGACCCGTTCAAGATCGACCCATGCGGCCTGGTCGGTCGAACCGCCCACCTCGTAGCGAAGCTCACCGGCCACCACCCGGGCGGCGTAAATGACCCGCAGGGTCTGCTGGTCGGCTTCGACACCCACCGCACGCTGAAAGTTCCGACGTATCGAGTCCAGACCGAGCAGGGATTCGATCACGACGTCGTATCCGGTTTCCTCCTCGACCTCGCGGATCGCCGCGGCAAGCGGATCCTCCCCGTGATCGAGCCCGCCGCCGGGCAGCGTCCAGAACGTCTGACCCGCGCCAGCGAAGCGCGCGAGCAGCACTTTACCGTCCCGGATGCAGACCACATATGCCGCGAGTCTCAGCTCCCGGGTGAGAACCGGCTGTGCCTCCCCGTCCTCCAACAACCCACTCACCTTTGCGGCAACTCCTTCCGGCAGCGACAACCGACTCCGTCCGCCCACCCCCGCACCCAGCCGTTACGACTGTATTCGCGTGCGGCATTCGCGTGCGGCGCGGAGGATCGGCGTTCCACCGGACGGGAGAGCCAGCGGGGTGCCAGTTCTCGGCTCCGCCTGCCGGCCGGCTCGCCCCCGCCAGGTCAGCCGGCGGGCGGCGTATTGAGCGCGACGAGCAGGTCGGTCGCTGTCGCCTGCTCCCGTGCCGAACCGATCGGCTGCGCCACCAGTTCGGTGACACCGGCGCTCGCCAGTCGCCGAATCTGCCGTTCGACAGACGCCTCGTCACCGAGGATGACCGTCTCCCCCGGGCCGTCCACACCCTACCGGTCGAGGACGGCCCGGTAGCTGGGCAGCTGGCCGACCATGGCGAACCGTTGCGCGACCCACTCCCGGCGCGCGTCGGCGTCCGCGGTCACACAGACGAAGCTGAGCGCCACCACCCGGGGATCCGGCCGTCCCGCGGCGCTGGCGGCCCGGGTGATCGTCGGCACGATGTGGTCGGCGAGGGTCGCCGGGCCCGTCCAGGTCGTGACCGTGCCGTCGGCGAGCTCACCGGCGGTCCGTAGCATCGCGGGGCCGAGCGCGCCGATCAGCAGCGACGGCGGCTTGCCGCCCGGCACGTCAACGGCGCCGACGGCGGTGAGGGACGCGCCCTGGTGGGTGACGCTCTCCCCGTGCAGCAGCGGGACCAGCACGGACAGGTACTCCCGCAGGTACGCCACGGGCCGGTCGAACGAGTAGCCGAACTGGCCCTCGACGATGGGCCGATGGCTCACCCCGATGCCCAGGGTGAGCCGGTTGCCCACGGCCGCCTGCACCGTCAGCGCCTGGCTGGCGAGCACCAGCGGATGGCGGGGATAGGTCGGCACCACCGCTGTCCCGACCTCGATACCGGGTGCCTCCCGGCCCACGACCGCCAGCGCGGTGAGCGCGTCCCACCCGCCGAACTGGGTCATCCAGGCGCTGGCGAAGCCGGCCTTTGCCCCGTCACGGGCCGCCGCCACGACCGCGTCCAGTGACCGCCCCTGATCGTCCAGGTATATCCCGACACGCATCGGATCCTGCTTTCGCTCATATATGATCACCAGTAGGCCCGGTATCGCCGGAGGCGGTGAGACTGATTACTTTCAGTAACTCCACGGCCGCCTACGTGACCATGCGGTACATCGCTCGCAGATGGCCACCAGCCGTCGGCCGCACGGGTACCTCGGAGGGTGCGCGGCCAAGAAGCCCGCCCGCGTCCCAGGCGTCCAGTCGTGATCGTGAAGCTGGCGCCCAGGTGCGGGGAGCGCGGACGATTTACATAAAGTGAGTGTGCCTCCGGCTACCGGTCAGCTTCGCCATTTCGGCTGTGGCCCCGCTGTGGTCCTCACAACGCCCACGCCCGCGCCGCCTACGACACCGCAACGGCATCAGCGGAGCGCGCGTCTGCTGGCTTCGACCGGGACGAGCGCGGCTGGTGGAGGCGAGGCCAGCGGGCCAGCCCGGTAGCCCACACCCTGAAGGTCACTGGCCGACGCCGCGGCGTCGGAGGCGAGGATTGTCACCGTGACGAAATTCTTCCTGATCCTGCACGTTCTGGCCGCTGTCCTCACCATCGGCCCGGTCGCCGTCGCCGCCAGCATGTTCCCTCCGGCCCTGCGTCACTCCCAGGCCAACCCCGGCGATCCGGCCGCTGTCGCATCCCTGCGCATCCTGTACCGCATCTGCTCGGTCTACGCCCTCGTCGGTGTCGCCGTACCCGCTCTCGGGTTCGCCACCGCGGGTGAAATGAGTGTCACGGGCAACGCCTGGGTGATCGCCTCGATCATCCTCACCGCGGGCGCGGCCATCGTCCTGGCTCTGCTCGTCCTGCCTGGCCAGCGCGACGCCCTCCATGCCGTCGACGCCGCCGCGCAGGCCACAGCGAGCGCCGACGCCACCGCTGCCCTCGACGCGCGGGCCGGCGCACGCCTGGCAATGCTCACCGGCGCCTTCAACCTGCTCTGGGTGACCGTCACCATCCTAATGATCGTCAGACCCGGCTCCACCACCGGAGCCTGACCCACCCGTAGGTGAAAACCGCCATCCCCCCAGCGGAAACCACCTACACCCGCGGCAAGCGTAGGTGGAAACCGCTACCGAAACGACGGAAACCACCTACGCTTGTCCGCGGACAGCCTCCGACAGTCATCTGACGATATCCAGGCCGATGGCTTTCAGCAGGTCGGCAAGCCATACCAGGCCGTACGTCGTGACTTTCGACGGATCGGCCAACGCCGACTGTAGATCGGCCAACGACTCACTGAGCTGTCCGACAGTCAGATCCGTTGGCTGCGCGTAGACATCGTAGAGCAGCTCCCGCGGAATCGACCAGAAGTAATCTTTGTCGAGAGACACCTCCGTCCCCGCTTCCTGTCGCAGATGTTCGATCAGAAGAGCGAACGCGGCGGTGAGCGTCTCAAGCGGGACGGACACGTGCTCACTCACTGGCCACCGCCCCTAAGAATTTTGAAAATCTGCTTCCGAAAAGCTGGGATCTCCTGTTCCAGATGGCGTATACGTCCACCGATGATTCGTTGCCGAATCATCGGTATCGGCGCACACTCAAGAATACCTTGGTCATCGAATACGTCAGGATCGGCCCGGTACGCTTCCAGTTTAGCCCGATGTTCTTCGATCTGCCGCTGAAGCGATCTGACGGCCCGCTGTTCGGATGCCGTCAGCCCGCGGCCAGCGGCTTTCGAGGTGTCACGAAGGGCGTCGCTGCCGACCATGAGCATCCGGCCGTCAGGAGTCACGGTCATGGCGAAACCCTGACGGGCAGCGCGCAGGTTGGCAGCCATGACGGCAAGATGCGCTTCGCAGGCATTGAGCACCCGGTGGGTATGAACCACAGCGGCGCGCAGGACACCAGCGGCGACACCTCCTCCACGCTGGACCTGGCCGGCACCACGGCCAAGACCGGCGGTGCTGAGACCTCGACTACCGGGGATACAGCCGAGCAGGGCGAAGCCGACGTCCCATCGGGATGCCTGGCCGTTGGCATACCGGGCCAAGGCATCGGTCAGGAGCACGAGCGCAGCTGCGGACACCATCCATGCGACCGGCCCGCCGACGACCATAGCGGCCACCCCGAGGACCGCAACGGTGCTGGTCGCGAGGCCGATGGCAACATGCCAGACCCTGCCAGCGGCCTGTGGGATTTTCTCCCAGGACCACCACGGCTTGTCCCGGATCCCCGCGTGGGAGGCGCGCCGGATCATCGATACGCAGGTCCGTGCCGCATCCTGACGTAGCTGCTTCGCCGCCAGCGCGCGAGCTGACGGGCAGCATCCAGATCATCCTGTACGGCCTGTACGGCCTGTACGGCCTGTACGGCCTGTACGGCCTGTACGGCCTGTACGGCCTGTACAGAGTCTCGCAACTGCTCCAGCCGGGCCTGCGCGACCCGCTGGTCTCGGATCGCCTGTGTCACCTGCACCGGATCAGGCAAAGGAAGATCCATCGCGTGGGGGTGGGAACCTGACTCCAGAGCCATGATCCTCCGCGTCGCGGACGACAGCGCGGTCTGCGCCGAGCCGACAAGGATCTGAGCGGGCTCGCGGCGGGCTCGCGGCGGGCTCGCGGCGGGCTCGCGCTTCCCGCCCCCGCGCAAGTGCCCGGTCGGCCTGTACCTGCGCGGAATCCAGGACCGGCGCATAGACGCGCAGCGCATCACCGGCCATCTGATACGACGTCGCAAGCTTCTGTAGCTGGCCGGGGAATATATCCAGCTCCCCCGAAACGCATCTCCCGCGGAACCAGTCCATACATGGATCACTTCACCGGTGGCTATCGCGGTGAGCTGCTTATGGGCGTGTTCGACGTCAGCGGCAAACGCCAGAAACCGTCGGGCCAGCTCCCGCACCGCGAACGGATCGCCCGGAGCCGGATCGCCATCGAGATCAGGTATCGGCCAGTCCGTCGGACGGTTCACCTTCCAGACCCGCCGGAGACGAGCGAGCGTGTGCCCCGCGGAACCGACGCATCGGAAAGTGCGGGCGGAAAGCGCTGTCGGGGCGACCGAAACCGCCTACGGTCGAGGTGGATACAGGTGAAAAAAATTTGTCGGGGCGCCGGAAACCACCTACGCCTCCTCTGGAATGCTCAACCGAATACCGTGTTTTCGAGGCCTTCCAGGGCGGTGGTTACCGCGGTGACGGTGCCGGCACCCAGCAGCAGGCCGCGTAGGAGGCGGGAGATCCGGCCACGGTCCGGCGCGTCCGCGGTGAGTTCCTCCTCGAGCTCGTCGGTCGCCCGCCGCATCCCGTCCGGGTCCGTAAGATCGTCGGCGTTGTCCCGCAGCGCGGCGCGCAGGTTCTCCAGCGCGCCGCGCGTCGCAGCCGGGACGGCGATCTGGTTGGTGACCTGGTTGTTGTCCCCGAAGACGTTCCCCTGGCCCGACACCGAACCAATGTTGTACGTGCTCACGCTGCTTCTCCCCTGGGACTATCCGCCCTGCTGAGCATTGGTTACCTGCGCCTGGTCGCCGAAGACGTTGCCCTGGCCACTGACCTCGTTGACATTGAAGATGTTGCCGTTGTGAATGTTGTTGATCACCTGCTCGCTGTGCCGCTCGAACTCCGAGGTATCGACGTTGTGCCTTCGCAGGAACTCCACGATGTTCTCGAGAACCCGCCGCTGCAGCGTCTCGAGGTACAGACGCTGGTCCACGTCGGCGTAGTAGTAGTCCTTCAGGTCGGCGGCAACCTCCGCACGAACGCTGCGACGGGCCCCGTAGTCGATGACGACACCAGGGCGGATGCGATCCCGCCGCGTCGCCAGCGACCGCCACCCGCGCAAGGTGAAAGACGGGCGGAAGTTCTGCTTGAAGGTCTGTTTAACGGCGGTCACGAAACGGTCCCAGTGTTCCATCGGAACGGTGGTGACCGCGAGGCAGGGGGCGCCCAGTGGAGGCATGGCAACGGACACACCCTCGATGAAGAGCGTGTTGTTCTGGAGCAGGTCCGCCCGGACGAGATAGGTGAGGCCGAGCTGGTTTCCCGCGGTCAGCCGTTCGAAGACGAGATAGGTCCGGGCATAGCTGGTCGGATTACGCAGTATGTTCGTCAAGATGCCCTCGGGCATATGGGTGTAGGGCGGCTTTCCGGTGCCGGGTACAAGGCCTTGGACCAGCGGCGCGTCCACGCCGCTCACATACAGCTTCTCGCGTACGACAAGGCCGGCAAGGGTGAGGTCGGGGACCGTTCGAGCCAGCCAGTCATGCAGATCGGCCTCGTCGAAGGGGATGATCTGCGAGCTGCCGTCCTGGATACCAGCCTTGCTGGTGTCCAACGTCACGACCCATGTGCCCAGGTGCGCGCCGCTGCCGACGAACGGGTTGGCACCGCTGAACGGCCCGCTGAAAACGATCGTGTTACCGGAGTCCACGGACTCGAGACGTTTTTCGATCATTCTGTCGACGCTGGATGCCAGGTCCGCGGGGTCCACATGCTGGTTCATGACGGCGACCGCCTGCGCCATGCAGTACAGCCGGTAGACCACACGCAGCAGGAAGAGCAGCACCGGGATGGCGATGAGCACGTAGGAGAAGAGCAGCGCGCTGGTGTTGGATGCGCTGCCCAGATCATCGCCGAGATAGCTGCTGGAGGAGCCGCTTCCGCCGAACAGCGAACCGCACGCCGCCAACAGCAGGATGAGCGGGATGACGAAGCCGATGAGAACGGCGATCCCGGTGCGCAGACGCGCGGTGTTCCGTGCGCTGGCAGCATGGCGGACGAGCGCCACCATGCCGATGCCGTGATTCGGGTGAATGGCTCGGTATGGTTCGTCGAGAACGGTCGCCGCCACGGTGCGGGCCATGGCCTCGTTGAGGTGCACCGCCGAGCACAGATACCGGGTGGCCCGATCGGGATCGTGCTCGCGCATCGGCGGACCAGAAGAGGGCCGGCGTTGGGGCGGTGGAGGCGGCTGGCCATCCAACCTCGTCCCGCAGTCCGGGCAGTACTCATCACCTGGTTGCGGCAGGCCGCCGCAGTGCGAGCACGCACCGGTTTTCAGTATCGTCATTACGTCGGCTCCGTGGTGCGCTGCTGGACCGGACGGCCGGCGCGCCGCAACGGTAAGCGCATCCGGGCACACAGATCCATTGGTTGACCGACACGCAGTATCGCACGGCCGTGACACCACGGTGACGGTGAGGGTCCGCAGAAGCGGTAAAGGGCGGCCACTCCCACCATCTATGACTACCGAACGTAAGGAAAAAGCGTGGCTTGATCCGGCGTCGCTGTCCGGTAGAACGATCAGAAAGAACATGTCGACCTGCGTGGATGCGTTACCGAAAACAAAGGATCCACGCTGTCGCGACATCCTCCATCTCATACGGAGAGTTATTTTTCTTCGTACCGGCGGGACGCTCGACAATCGTCCGGCCGGCTGTCGATACTCTTCTGGTCGGCCGCCGCCACGACCGGGGCGGCGTGAATCCTGTCCGCGTCCCGCCGGCGGGGCGTTTCCGCACCCATGGGAGGCGATGGTGTGGACCTGCGCCGCGTGCGGGTCGTCCCAACGACCGGGTATCCGTTTCTGCACCGCCTGCGGAACGACGGCGCAGCCCACGGCACAGTCATCTCCTCCGTCGTCTCCCGTTCGTCCTGATCCTGATCCGCTTCAGCCCGATCCGCGTCGGGGCGCGACGTCTCCCACCGGAACAGGTCCGGGAAACAGTTCGTGGGCACCGGCCGGAGACGCCGCGTCCGACGGCACCGCCATGGACACGGACGAACTGACCCAAAAGGTCGGAGCCTCCGCACCCCCGTGGCCGCACCCTGGTCCACCGCCACCGCCACCGCCACCGCCACCGCGGCCACGGAGTGCGGCGGCCCGTCGCGGCGGCGTCGCGCTGGCGATCCTGGCGATGCTGGCGGCAGCGATCGTTCTCGTCGTGATCCTCACGGGTCGTTCAGGTTCGGAGCGTGGCAACGGCCAGCCCTCCGTCCCCGTGGCGGCCACGCCGACCACCTCGGCACCGTCGCAGGCCGTCATCCAGCTCCGGACGATCGACGACCTGCTCAGCCGCAGCGGCAGCGCCCGAGGCACTGTCGTCGCGGCGGTCCAGCAGATTGCGAACTGCACCGATCTGAGCGGCGCCGAAACCGACCTTCTCAGTGCCGCGGCCGGCCGGGACGCCCTCGTCGACGAGGTCGACAGCCTCGCTGTCAGCGCCATTCCCGATGGCAGGGGCATGGTCGCCGACCTGCGGACGGCGTGGGTGGAGTCAGCGGCGGCGGACCGCGCTTACGCGGCATGGGCTCGCGAGGTGGCCGGTATCTGCGTCCCGCCGGCGCCGGCGACCTCTTCCAGCCTCCTCGCCCAGCAGCACAGCGTGGAGGCCACCGTGGCCAAGCAACAGTTCGTCGCGTCCTGGAACGATCTGGCCCGCCGCTACGGGCTCGCCTCCCGAAGCGCCGACGAGATCTGAGCGGAAAGCGTAGGTGGAAACCGTCGTCCGAACAGCGAAAACCACCTACAACCGCGGCGAGCGTAGGTGGAAACCGTCATCCTCACAGCGGAAACCACCTACACGGGCTGAGGCGGGCGTAGGCGGCTCTCCGCTGTCAGGCCCGAGTGAACCCGAACCGCTCCGCGCGGGCAGCCGGTGCCGTACCGGTTCGTGGCTTGGGCGTCCGTCCGTTCGCCGGCACTGTCGCTACAGGGAATCGGCTGCCGTGAGCACGTCGTCGACGAGGTCGGCGGTGTCCTCGGTGCCGGCGGCGAGCCGGACCAGCCCCAGCGGAACCCCCGAGGCGACGATCTGCTCCTCGCTGAGCATCCCCGCCCACATCGCCGCGGGGCGCACGGCGAGGGACTCCACACCACCGAGACTGACCGCTCGTCGGACGTGACGCAGCCGGTCGAGGAAGGCGTCGGCCGCCTCGTGGCCGCCGGCGAACTCGACCGCGAGCACCCCGCCGAAGCCACTCATCTGACGGGCCGCGAGCGCGTGCTGCGGATGTGCCGCCAGGCCCGGGTAGTGCACCCGTGCGACGGCGGGGTGCCGCTCCAGCGCCTCGGCGAGGGCCTGGCCGTTGGCGTTGTGCCTGGCGACGCGCAGCGGCAGTGTGCGCAGACCGCGCAGCAGCAGCCAGGCGTCGATGGGGCCGAGCGTCGCGCCGGTGAGCAGAGCGACATCCCAGACGCGGTCCAGGAGCTCCACCGGCCCCGCGAGCACGCCGGCTGACACGTCGGAGTGGCCGTTGAGGTATTTGGTCGCGCTGTGCCACACCAGGTCGACACCGAGCTCCAGCGGTCGCTGGTTCACGGGTGTGGCGAAGGTGTTGTCCGCCAGGATCAGCGCGTTGTGTGCGTGGGCGAGATCCGCGACGGCGCGTAGGTCGGTGATCTGCAGCAGTGGGTTGCTCGGCGATTCGACCAGAATGAGGCGGGTCCGCGGGGTCAGGGCTCGGGCGAAGGCGTCAGGGTCCGTCTGGTCCACCTGTGTGGTCGTCACGCCCAGGCGCGGCAGGAGGTTCAGCAACAGGGACGCCGTGCCGCTGTAGGTGGATCTCTGCCCGATCACGTGATCGCCAGCGGAGGCCAGGGCCAGCACGGCTGTGGTGAGCGCCGCCATGCCCGAGGCGCTGACGAGCGCGGTTTCGGCATGCTCCAGCTCCGCGACGATGGCCGCGACCTGCGCGTGGTTGGGGTTGCCGAAACGGGTGTAGAAGCCCTGGCCGCGCCGTTCGACCGCCGCCTGGGCGAACGTCTCGGCGTCGTCGGCCCAGAAGGTCGCCGTCTGGTAGATGGGCGGTGCCACGGAGCGGTCATGGCGCAGCTCACGATCGGCGTGGTTGACCGTCCTGCTGGTCCTGCTGGTCGTGTGGGCGTCCGGCATGGTTCTTCTCCTGCGTCGGCGGGGTTGGGGTTGACGCCACGAGAATGACCGGTCTTCCTGCCGGAACAGGGGCGATCGGGGCAGTTTTGGCAACAAGTAGCGCCAGAACAGGGCATGAGGTTGTGATAAACGGATCCGCCTGGCGAGAATCTGCTAATCGGCTGGGAGGGATGGCCAGGCATGGATGACGTCGACAGGTCGATACTGGCCGTGCTCGAACAGCACGGCCGGATCAGCAACCAGGAGCTCGCCAACCGGGTCGGCCTGTCGCCCTCACCCTGTCTGCGGCGCGTGCGTCGCCTGGAGGAGACCGGGGCGATCCGCGGTTACCGGGCGCTCCTCGATCCGGCGGCGGTCGGCCGTGGCCTGCGCGTCCTTGTCGGTGTCCGGCTGTTGCGGCATGCTCGCGCCGACGTCCGTCAGTTCGAGAGCCAGGTCGTGCGACTGCGCGAAGTGGTCCACTGCCACCACGTCACGGGAAACTACGACTACCTGCTCCAGGTCGAGGTCGCCGACCTTCCCGCGTATGAGGCCTTCCACGCCGACCGGCTCGCAAGCCTGCCGGGTGTGGCCGCCGTGACCAGCTACGTCGTCATGAAGACGCTCTCCGCCGGCAACGCGTGAGCGCTCACATCCGACCGGCTCGCATGCGCCGGCTACCGCTGTGGGCTGGCGGGTGGGTGACACACCGTGTAGGTCAGGTGCACGAACTGGTCGATCCGTTCGACGGCGGACAGTGCGAGCCGCGACGACAGCAGCCGCCGCGGCAGCAGCGGCGCGCCGGCGCCGAGCGTCACCGGTGCCACACCGAGGATAATCTTGTCCAGCAACCCGTGGTCGGCGATGAATCCGTCGATGCTGGTCGCGGTGTAGTACTGCGTCTTGGTCACCGCCTCACCATCCCACCTGACACCGACACAAAGGCATGAAGATCACCGATATGCCGACCTTCGAGCAGGTCCTCGACGAGCAGCTCGCCGACCCGCCGTTCCGCGCCGAATGGGATCGCACCCAGCTGGCCCGCCAGGTGGCCGACGAGCTGGTCCGCTACCGAGCCCGGCACAACCTGACGCAGGCCGGGCTCGCGGAGCAGACAGGTCTCACCGAGGCGGAGATCGTCTACCTTGAGGCTGAAGAGGAACCATCGTTGGCCGCGCTCGCCCGCCTCTCGGAAGCACTCGAGCTGTCGTTCCAGATCAACATTGATCCTGCGCACTCCGTTGTCCGCATCCACGAGCACCCCCGAACCGAGGACGCGAACCGACAGATGGGTGGGGAGCGCCGCCCAGCATGATGGGGAACAGCGCCCGCGAGCCGTCCCTCTTCGCATAGAGACATCGACACATAGCCGCTTTGCGGCAACATCCAATGCCTCACATGCGTCTCGGTGCATCGTCTGCGCAGGTCAGCTACCAGTGAGCTGCTTGCCCTCCGCTCCGAGGCGCTGGGGGCAAGAAATGGGTTGAGTGACGGTTGGCGCATGGTGATACTGCCATAATGGATCTTGGAAGGGCTGCTGCGGAGTGGCGGCGGCACGGGTTCGTCATCCTGCCTGGCTATCTGTCCAGGGAGGTGCTGTGCCCGGCGGTTGCCGAACTGGGTCTGATGTTTCCGTCCGCACGGACTTTCACGACGGGAGCGATCCCCGTCGGGACCGCTATCTCGGTGACGAGTTCGCCGGAATCGACGAGTTCCCGTTCGCCAGTACGGAGGTCAACCTCCTGGTGGCGCACAATCGCCTGATCCGCTTGGCCGAGGTGCTTCTGGTGGGGACGATCTGCGCATCTACTCGGCCGAGGCGTGGGCGAAGTACCAGGGAGCGGCCGACTACGACCAGGCTCTGCATCGCGACTATCTCAACCACACCGTGGTCGTGCCCAGCGCGGCAGCCGAGTACGGCCCTCTACTCCCGAAGCTGTCCCAGGGGGCAAGGTAGCGACGAGTTGGGTCTCTGAACTTGTATCCGGCAGAACGAGCTTCTGATCGGCGCCGACACCGTGCCCGACGCTGCCGAAACTGCCGCGCGGCGCTCTTCGGCGTCGGCGGCCGCGAATCGGGCAGTGCCGACCTCGCCTGCGCCGTTCCACTTTCAAGGTTCCGGAACATTCCGGCTGCTGCTTCCAATGCTCACAGGTAGAAACCGCCATACGCCTCACCCCCAAGGTTGGCCACCGCTCCAGACGCTAAGCGCTGTCCCGCGGCACTCCCTCAGGAAAGACTCCGCCCGCCGGCGCAGCCGGACATTTCGCAGTCGGGGTCTCCTGCCCAGACTGTTCCTACGGTGCGCTACAGCGGCGCAGCGCACCCGTGCGGTGTGGCTGTGGTCGGTGGATCGTGGCGTCCTATCCTGTCCGGATGCAGGAATCCACGGCGGGTCGCGAACGTCCGGCGCGCGGCTTCGAGCTGATCTGCGAGATCGAGCCGCCGACCCGGCCGGACCTGACCCACGCCCGCCACCAGATCGGCGTCCTGAGCCCCGTCACCGACGCGTTCCTGATCCCCGACAACCACATCGGACGCGCGACGGTGTCGAGCATTGCCGTCGCCCACGAGGTGCAGACGATGGGGGGACGCAGCATCGCCTGCGTGAACTCCCGCGACCGTAACCTGCTCGGCTTCCGCCGCGACCTGCTCACCGCCGCGGCCTACGGCGTCGAGGAGTTCCTGTTCGTCCACGGCGACAAACCCACCGCCGGGAACCGGACCAGCGACCTGACCGTGCGCGCGATGATGGACGAGGCCCGCGCGGCCAGCGAGGATCCGGTCTTCGCGGACATGCCGGCGTTCCGGGTCGGCGCCGCGGCCGGCCTACGTCCACTGCTCGCATGGAAACGAGCGGCCGACTTCCTGTTCGTACAGGTCAGCTACTCGGTGGACGCCCTGCTGCGCTGGCGCGACGCCCATCCGGTCGAACTGCCGGTCTACGCCGGCGTGATGGTCCTCGCGAGCGCCGGGATGGCCCGCCGCCTCGCCGCGACCATCCCCGACATCGACATCCCCGACGACCTCGTCGAAGCGGTCGAACGGGACCAGGCGGCCGGGGTCGAAGCGGCCTGCGACCAGGTGCTACGGCTGCGCGACAGCGGCGCCTTCGCCGGTGTGCACCTCGTTCCGGTCAGCCGCTACCGCCAGGTCGCCACCCGATTTGAGGACCTTCTCTAACCCCCCGGGCCGTTTCTCGCAGGTCTTGGTACCCCCTGCCGGATAGCGCGGCCGTAACCCCCCGCTGAAAGCGGTCAGGGAGCGGTAGCGGGCGATCACTGGACCCAGCGCCGGTGGCGATCTTCCTGCCGCCCTGGGTGTCTGGCAGGAAGCCAATACCGCCCGCGGACGACCTCCTGGCGCTCAGCGGGTCCGCTCGAACCGCGGATACGCCGTCCGCTCGATCGATGCCACCGGCCACCCCGCACCGCGCCCCCACCACCGTGATCGGCAGGCTACCGACCGGCCCGCCGATCACAGCCACCGGGTGCGGTGGTCGCCGTGCTCGGTCCGGGGCGGGTGTACGGCTCCGCCAGGCACATCCTTCACTGTTTAGTATCGTTTTGTTTTTGCATTTCGTATAGTAACGAAACTATAGATACGAAACTGTAGGCGGGCTGGCGCGCGATAAGCTTTACTTCTCGCGCGTCAGGGAGGCGCGGGAGAGAAGGGCTGGGAAGTGGGCGGCGACGGGACAGAAGTTGCGATTCGTCGAGATGGCGATTACACGGTGCTGCCATCCGACCTGGTCGAGCGAGTGGCCGACTATGCCCGGGCGGCCAGGGCCGCCTCGACGTGGCGTGCCTACGAAACAGACCTGCGGCACTTCGCCGCCTGGTGCGCCGAGCGCTCCCCGCACCTGGTGGCGCTGCCGGCGCTGCCGGCAACCGTGGCCGGCTACCTGACGGCGCTGGCCGACGCCGGCTACAAACCGACCACCATCCGCCGCAGGCTGGCCGCCATCTCCGTGGCCCACCAGCTCGGCCGTCATCCCAATCCGGCCACCTCACCCGAGGTCGCGACCGTCTGGGACGGTATCCGCCGTGTCCACGGCACCGCCGTGAAGCGCAAGAACGCGCTGGAGACCGGCCTGCTCACCCGGGTGCTCGCCGAACTGGACGACTCCCGGCTCGCTGACCTGCGCGACCGGGCGCTGCTGCTGGTCGGTTTCGCCGGCTGCCTGCGCCGCGGCGAGCTCGTCGCGCTGGACGTCGCCGACATCGCCGAGACCCCGGACGGCGTGGTGCTGACCATCCGCAGGTCCAAGACCGACCAGGAACGCGCCGGGGCGCTGGTCGGCCTCACCTTCGGCTCCTACCGGCCGACCTGCCCGGTCCGCTCCTGGATCGCCTGGCGTCAGGCCGCGGGCCTCACCGACGGGCCCGCCTTCCGTTCGATCAACCGCCACGGCGGGGTGGGCGCGGGCCGGCTGCACCCGGGCTCGGTCGCCCGCATCGTCCAGCGCCGGGCCGCCGCAGCAGGCCTGTCCCCGGACGACTTCGGCGGGCACTCCCTGCGGTCCGGGTTCGCCACGGCCGCCGCCCGTGCCGGCGTGCCCGACCGGGCGATCATGCGACAGGGACGCTGGCGGTCGTCGGCGTCCCTGGACAGTTATGTACGCGCCGGCCGCCTGTTCGACCGCGACAACCCCTCGGGCAGGGTCGGCCTGTAGCGGGCGCCGGCCACGGTGGCCGGGTCACGACCGCCAGCGCCGGCGCGCTGACGCCGTGGGCAGGGCCGGCCCGCGGTCCGCTGGGCACGGTCGGTTGCCCTGGTCGGTCTGGTCGGTCTGTAGCACCGGTCACCCTGCGCTCATGATCTATGTGCGCTTCGTGCGACAGACCGATAATGAATCCTGCCGGTTGGCTCCCGTCCGCAGTCAGGAAGAGCCACACAGTCAGGTGGATCCGGAAGATGGTGGAACGATCCGTGTGCTCGACATCAACACCTGGCCTGTGCTATCTGACCTGCATGGCAGCCTGCGACGTCCAGGCCCGCCGCCCCGTCCACACAGGCGATTCCGGAGGTAGCAGCCCATCCCATGGCCGATCATACCCCCCGCCGCAACATCGAGACCTGGGCGCACGAGCTGCCCGCCAGTTTCATCGAGTGCCGCACCATGGGACACCGTTGGGAACCCCACAGCGCAGTCTGGGACAAACAGGCCCGCGCCTACCATGTCATCCACGAATGTGACCGTTGCCACACTCAGCGCAAGG
>NZ_CAAAFS010000180.1:5632-14804 GCF_900634755.1 Protofrankia symbiont of Coriaria myrtifolia | reverse complement strand
GCGCAGGCCGGGCGGGGGGCCCGGGGTGTAGACGGTTTCGGTGGTCAGTGGTGTGCCGCTCTCGGCGAGCACCAGGTAGCTGGTGGCGACGACGAGGCTGGTGTGGTCGGAGACCACGACGCCGATGGCATGGCCGGGACGGCCAGCGCGGTCACGGACAGGCCCGGCGTCGAAGACGCCCGGGAGCTGGGCGAGGACCTCATAGTAGGCGGCGTTCTGCTGGGGGCTGGTGAGACCGGAGGCGAGATCGGACAGGGCCTCCCCTGCGACGGCGATGTCATGCAGGCTGGCGGGGGCGCCGCTGGTTACGGCACGGGCGATCAGCCGTGCGCGGAGCTGGGCGGCGTCGGTGGGCATCGTCGCGGGGTCGAGGTCCGGCGAGCCCGGTGGGAATTCCGTCTGGCGGTTGTACCGGTCGTCGGCGGGTTGTGGTCCGCCGACGTTCGTGCCGACGCGGTTGACGTTCTGGACATGGCGCTCGAGGTGCCGCGACCTGTCGGGGCGCTGCCAGGTGTCGATGATGGTGGTGCGGGCCACGGTGGTCGCCTGGTGCCGGGCGACGGTGACGTCCAGTCCGTAGACCTGGCTGCGACTGTAGAGCAGCGGACCGGCGCCGGCCGGTGACAGCGCGCGTTGCCGTTCGGCAGCTTGGGTCAGCGCCTGGACGGCCGCGGCGTGATCACCGGTGGTGGCCGTGCGCAGCGGGGCCGGCAGCAGCGGTGTGGCCGTGGCCACGTCACCGGGCCGGAGCACGGTCGTCCCGACGAGCAGCAGGGTAACCACCGCAGTCACGGCCGCGGCCACCGCGAGCGCCCGGAGCCGGGAGCGGGGAACGCGCCGGGCTGCTGCGCGCCAGGGAACGCAACGCACGCGCTCACGAACAGACGCACGAAGGCGTCGCAACGGCCGACTATGTGACGGCACTCAACGTCCTGCGCCGCATGATCGACAATTTGGGCGGCAACAGCGACCTTCCCTGAAGCCCCGGTTATTCGAGGACTCGCTCGAGGAGCCGACCGCCGATGCCGCGGGACGAAGACGCCGTCGCGCCATGACGGCGCGACGGATCGGATCCCGTGGCTGGCGATCGGCGCCGACTGCCGTCTCGACCTCAGGGGAAGGTGAGGATGCGGGGGCCGTCGTCGGTGATGGCGACGGTGTGCTCGACGTGAGCAGCGCGGGTGCCGTCGGTGGTGTGCAGCGCCCAGCCGTCCGGTGCGGTGCGGTAGCGGTCGCCGCCTCCGGCGGTGACCATCGGCTCGATCGCGAGGACGAGCCCTGGCTGTAGCCGCAGGCCCCGGCCGGGGCGGCCGTCGTTCGGGACGTGGGGGTCCTCGTGCATCTGCCGGCCGATGCCGTGCCCGCCGAAGCCGTCGGGGACACCGAGGCCCGCCGCCCGGCACACCCGCCCGATCGCGTGGGAGATGTCCCCGACGCGGGCACCGACCCGGGCTGCGGCGATGCCCGCGGCCAGGGCCTGCTCGGCCGTGGCGATCAGCCGCAGATCGGCGGGGAGCGGGGTGCCCACGACGAAACTGACCGCGGCGTCACCGGTCCAGCCATCGAGCTGCGCGCCGCAGTCGATGCTGACCAGGTCACCGTCGCGCAGACGGTAGCCATCCGGGACACCGTGCACGATCACATCGTTGATCGACGCGCAGATCACCCCGGGGAACGGGGTCGGCGCGAAGGACGGCAGGTAGTGCAGGAACGCCGGCTTGGCGCCGGCCTCGCGGATCACCGTCGCGGCGACGTCGTCGAGCTCGAGCAGGCTCGACCCGACCTGTGCGGCGGCGCGGACCGCAGCCAGCGCCCGTGCGACCACCTGGCCCGCTTCCCGCATCGCCGCCAGTGCCACGTCCGTCTTGAGCTCGACCATGCCCCCACCTCGCCTCGTCCTTGCCCTGTCGTCGCTCTGTCGTCCCGCCCACCTTCCCCGTCCAATAACTATACCGGTATTAGTATTGCGTTCATGGTGCGGACCGCGCTGACGGCGATGGATCTGGAACGCGGCCGGCGGCTCGGGGCGGCGCTGCGCGAAGCCCGCGGTGAGCGCAGCATGGCGCAGGTCGCCGCCGCCGCCGGGCTGTCCACCGAGACCGTCCGCAAGATAGAGACCGGGCGGATCCCGACACCAGCGTTCTTCACCGTGGCCGCCCTGGCCGGGGCACTCGGGATCTCCCTCGACGTCCTGGCCCGCGCCTGCGCCACAGGCGATTCCTCGGCCGACTCCGACCGACACCACGCCCTGCTCCACGCGGGCAAGTGAGGGATCAGACGGTCGCCATCTCGACCGTCTGATCCCTCACTCCCGTGGTCCGGTGTTACCCGGCCGGTAGCGCCGTAGCCCTCGCCGCTGGGTCACGGGAGCCGGGAAACGGCATGACGAGCGACGCGACGGTTGCGCTGGGCGAATGGGTGTTCTGGTGGGGCCTCCCGAGCATGTTCGGTGCATGTTCGGTGTTGGGAGGCCCCACCAGGGCAGCCAAAAGCCGCCGTCAGGTGGTAGCGATTGCCCGGAGGATGTCCATCTTTGCGGCTCGGCGGGCCGGGAAGATAGCGGCGAGGACACCGAGGAGGCCACCGACGATCACGACGGTGATGATTGTCGGCGTCGGGTAGGCGAAGGTGTCGATGCCCTGTTCCTTCAGCGCGATGGTCAGCGCCCAGCCGAGGAAGCTGCCGACCGCGACCCCGAGCAGCGCTCCGAACACCGCGATCACGACCGCCTCCAACCGGACCATTCTGCGTAGCTGCCGTCTGCTCATGCCGACCGCGCGCAGCAGCCCGATCTCCCGGGTCCGCTCGATGACCGACAGGGCCAGCGTGTTGACGATCCCGAACAGGGCGATGACGACGGCCAGCGCGAGCAGGACGTAGATGAAGCCCAGCAACTGGTCGACCTGGTTCTCCTGCTGCCGGATGAACTCGGACTGGTCCCGGACCTCCACGTTCGGATGGGGTTTGACCGTGGCGTCGATCTCCTGGCGTACCTGGGTGAGATCCGCGTCCTTCACCGTTTTCGCGAGAACGAAGAAGTCCAGGGTGTTGGTGGGGAAGCGTTGGCTGAACTCGTCGAGCGAGATCAGGTACTGCCCGGCCACCGGGCTCTTCTCGAACGTGCCGGCCAGGCGCAGCGTCGTGGGCCCGTCCGGGAACACCACCGGGACCTCCTGGCCAACGGACAGTTTCTGGTCCCTGGCGGTGTCCTCGTCGATCAGGATCGAGCCCCTGCCCAGGGCCCGGAGATCACCGGCGGTGGTCTTGAGCGCCAGCAGGGTCGGCAGCGCCGCCGGGTCTCCCGCGGTGACCTGCTTCTTGCTGTCGTTGATCCGCACGACGTCGGACCGCAGCCCCGTGACGAGCTCGATACCGGGGGCGTCCCGCAGCGAACGGGCGACGTCGGGGCTGAAGCCCTGCGCGAAACTGGTCGAGGTCAGGTAGAAGTCCGCGCCCAGGTTGTTGCGGACCGTGTCCGTCACCGACTGCTTGATGGACTGGCCGAGCACGGAGAAGGCGCTCACCAGCGCAAGACCGATCATCAACGCGGACGCCGTGGACGCGCTGCGGCGCGGGTTGCGCATGGCGTTCTCTCGCCCGAGCCGCCCGGTCGCGCCGAACAGGGCCGGCAGCGGGCTGCCGATGACCCTGGTGACGGGCCGGGCCAGCAGCGGCGAGAGGGTGGACACCCCGAGGAAGGCCAGCCCCGCCCCGATGCCGACGACAGCCGCCGCGCCCTTGCCGCTGGCCGTCGTCAGGCCCAGCACCAGCAGCGCGGCACCGATGAGCGCCAGCGCACCACCCGCGACCCCCCGGATACGCAGCGAACGCGCGGGTAGCACGAAGGTCTCCCGCATCGCCGCCACCGGGGGTACCGACGCGGCCTTGCGCGCGGGAACGAACGCGGCGACGGCCGTGACGATGATCCCGACGGCATAGGCGACGATGATCGTCCGTGGCCGGAAGACCAGGCCGCCGTCGGGGAGGGAGACCCCGATGGCGGCGGTCACGATCCGCAGCAGCACCGCCAGCCCGGCACCGAGCAGCAGCCCCAGGGTGGCTCCGACGAAGCCGACGATCAGCGCTTCCAGCTGGACCGTGAACTGCACCTGCCGTCTGCGGGCGCCCAGCGCCCGCAGCAGGGCCAGTTCCCGCACCCGCTGGGCCACCAGCATCGTGAAGGTGTTGAAGATGATGAAGGCGCCGACGAAGACCGCGATGCCCGCGAAGACGAGCAGGAACGTCGAGAAGCCGGCGATGGCCTCCTGGACGGTGTTGGCGTTCTCGTCCGTCAACTGCTTGCCGGTGATCGCCTCGACGCCGGTGGGCAGCACCCGGGCGATCCGGTCGCGAAGCTCGTTCTGGGAGATGCCGTCGTCGGCCGCGATGCTGATCGAGCTGAACTCGCCCGGGGCGAGCAGCACGCGCTGCGCGGTGGCGGTGTCGAACGCGGTCACCGCGGCGCCGCCGAAACTGTCCTGCCCGGCGATCCGGAACGTCCCGACCAGGGTGTAGGGGGTCGGCCCACCGTTGGTGAGGACGGTTACCTGTTCCCCGAGCCGCAGGTCGGCATCGTCCGCGGTGGCCCTGTCCACGACGATCTCCGCTCCGCGCGGCGCGCGGCCGCTGGCGAGTTCCACCGCGGAGGTCTGGCTGCCACCGTCCCAGTTGGTGCCGAGCGAGGGCCCACCGCCGGTGTCGAAGGCCTTGCCGGTACGGGGGTTGACCAGAACCGCCGTGCCGTCGACGCCGCCGAAGGCCTCGCGCACGCCGTCGACGCCCCGGACGGTGTCCAGCACGGAGGCGGACAGGGGCTGTCTGCTACTGGTCCCGGAGGTGTTGTCCACCGCGTTGGTCGACCGGACCGAGACGGCCACGTTCTGGAAGATGTTGGCGAACAGTCCGTCGAAGGTCCGGTTCAGCGTGTCGGTGAGGACCAGCGTGCCGGTGACGAAGCTGACGCCGGCCACGACCGCCAGCGCGGACAGCACCAGCCGGATCTTACGGGCCAGCAGGCTCTTGAGGGTCGCGCGCAGCATCGTGTCAGACCCTGCCCGCGGATCCGTGGTCCTGCTCCTGGCCCGCCTCGTGCCACTCGTCCGGGCTCTGCCGGGGCTGCGGCTGAGGGGCCTCCGGCGACGCGCCGCCGGCGGCAGACGCCTCCTGTTGGAGATCGTCGAGATGCTTCATGCGTTCGAGGACGCTCTCCGCGGTCGGGTTCGGGATCGAGTCGACGAGTTGCCCGTCCGCGAGGAAGACGACCTCGTCGGAGAAGGACGCCGCGGTGGGGTCGTGGGTGACCATGACGACGGTCTGGTCGAACTCGCGCACCGACCGTTGGAGGAACGCCAGCACCTCCGCGCCCGACCGGGAGTCGAGGTTGCCGGTGGGCTCGTCGGCGAACACGATCTCCGGACGGGTGACCAGGGCGCGGGCGCAGGCGACTCGCTGTTGCTGCCCACCGGAGAGCTCTGCGGGACGGTGGCCCAGCCGGGAGGCGAGCCCGACGGCGTCGACCACCGCGCGCAGCCACTCCTGGTCGGGCTTACGCCCGGCGATGCTGAGAGGCAGGGTGATGTTCTCCGCGGCGGTCAGCGTCGGCAGGAGGTTGAACTGCTGGAACACGAACCCGACGCGGTCCCGCCTCAGCTGGGTGAGCTGCTTGTCCGACAGCTTGGACAGGTCCACGTCGCCGACGTAGACCCGGCCGCTGGTCACCGTGTCGAGACCGGCCAGACAGTGCATCAGGGTCGACTTCCCCGACCCGGACGGCCCCATGATCGCGGTGAAGTGGCCGCGGGGGAAGGACACGTCTATGTTCCGCAGGGCGGTGACCGCGGTCTGCCCCGATCCGTAGATCTTGACCAGGCCCTCGGCGCGGGCGGCGGCCGCGGCGCCTGCCACCCCGCCAGCGGCACCGGCCGAATCCGAAGGCTCCGGGGACATAACCGGCTCGGCCTGAGGACCGGCGCCGGAGATCCGGCCCGCTCGGCTCATGGAAGAAGCTCCTTTCAAACAACATGTCGATCACAACATGTCGATCACGATGCGCTGATCAAACAACGTGCTGACACCACGAACAACCTGCTGACATCGTCCGCCCGGACGCCCGACAAATGCCGGCACCCCGCTGATCGTCCCGCGGGCCGGGACCGGCCGGAACGGATCCGCGGCGGCGCATTCATCGGATCAGATCCACCCGGCTCCCGGTACTGTCCCACCCTCGTCCGACGATCGCCCGTGACTTTTTCGGTGTCGTCCTCGACTTTTCAACGTTGTCCGGCCCGGCGGCGATCCGAATAACCGTCGAAATCCGGATGTACGGTGACTGGCAATCTATGAACGCATACCGCCATGGACGCATATCGTGCCGGGTTGTCGTAACCAACTGTCAGCCATCTGTCGGGTCCGGGTCGGGGCCCGTGCCTGGCCGATCCGGGTCCGGCTGGTGTGCGTCCGCTGCCCGCCGTACCGCCGGCTCTGACGCCGCTGGTTTCGGCTCCGGACGATCGACTGTCGTGGCCTGCGGGGCCGGACGGTCGGCGGCGGGCAGCGGCGGCGGCGTCCCGCCGAACGCCGGACATCTGATCTTGTGATCGCACCAGTCGCACAACTTGCTGGGAGTCGCCCGCCAGTCGCCCGTGCGCCGGGCCCGGCTGATGGCTGACCACACGGCGTCGATCTTCCGTTCGGTGGCGCGCAGGTCGCTCTCGTCGGGCTGCACCCGTATCCAGGTCCGGTCGGCCAGGTAGTACAGCCGCAGCTCGCGGGGGATCACACCACGGATCCGCCAGAGGAGGTAGGCGTAGAACTTCATCTGGAACAGCGCCTGGCCCTCGAACGCCGGGCCAGGCGACCGGCCCGTCTTGTAGTCGACGACCCGTAACGCCGGGCCGTCGCGGGTCGCCGCCTCGTCGAGACGGTCGATGTAGCCGCGCAGCCGCACCCCGGAGTCGAGCACGTGCTCGACGTAGAGCTCCCGGGCCGCCGGGGTGAGACCGGCGGGGTTCTCCAGGCTGAAGTAGCCGGTGAGCAGGGAACGGGCGGACTCCAGCCACGCGGCCCGCTCGGCCTCGTCCGCGAACAGGGTGGCAAGCTCCGGCTCCCGGGCGAGCAGGTCGTGCCAGGCCGGCTCCAGCAGCGCCTCGGCGGCGGCGATCGTGCGCCCCGGCGGGGGATGGTCGAACAGCCGCTCCAGGACGGTGTGGACGACCGTCCCGCGCACCGCGGCGGAACTCGGCGGCTCGGGCAGCCGGTCGATCACCCGGAAGCGGTAGCGCAGGGGGCAGTTCATGAAGTCGCCCGCCCGCGACGGCGAGAGCGATCCGACGACGCGAATCCCGCCCGCGGCAGGCGGAGCGTCCCCGCCGGGCGCGGGCGGCTGGTCCATGGACGGGCTCATGCCTCCGGACCATAGGCGGCCGGTCCGACAATCCGGGCGCCGGCCCCGACCGACCCGTCCCGACCATCTCCAGCCCGCCGCCGGCACGCCGGGTACGCCCGACACGCATCGGCGGTCATGGGGTGTCCCGCCACCGGCAAAGACTCCGTAGCATCGCAGACATGGCCGATCAGCCTGACCAGGTCCCGCGTCCCGGCTTCCCTCACGCCGGCGGAGGCGGCCAGGAGGGCGAACCCGGCCGCCGGCCACCCGGCATGCTCGTCGGGCGGGTCCGCGGCGTACCGGTGTACCTCTCCCCGCTGGCGCTGCTGTTCGGCCTCATCATCGGCCTGCTGCTGCTTGAGCCCAACCGGGAGCGTCTGCCCGGTGTGGCGG
Source organism: Protofrankia symbiont of Coriaria myrtifolia (assembly GCF_900634755.1). Classification (NCBI taxonomy): domain Bacteria; kingdom Bacillati; phylum Actinomycetota; class Actinomycetes; order Frankiales; family Frankiaceae; genus Protofrankia; species Protofrankia symbiont of Coriaria myrtifolia. The sequence continues at coordinate 7,027 of NZ_CAAAFS010000180.1, read as the reverse complement.
ACGGGCGGCTGTACCTGCTGGTCGCGATTACCTCCGCCGGGTTCATCGCCTCCCTGGTCCTGCACGAGATCGGCCACTGCCTGACGGCCCTCGGCCTCGGCCTGCGGGTGCGCGCGGTGACGGTGCACGGGTTCGTGGGATTCACCGAGATCGAGCCCGAGCCGCCCACCCCCGCCCGGGAGTTCCTGGTCGCCGTCTCCGGGCCGGCCGTCAACGGGGTGCTGGCCGGCGTGGGCTTCGCCCTGCTGGCCGCGCTGAACAGCGGCACCCAGCCCAGCGTGGTCATACTCGACCTGGCCGCGACCAACCTGATCCTCTTCGTGTTCAACCTGCTGCCCGGTCTCCCGCTCGACGGGGGCCGGCTGGTCGTGGCCGCCGTCTGGGGCGGCACCCGGGACAGGCTGCGCGGCGCCCGGGCCGGCGCGTACGGCGGCTACGTGGTCGCCGGCCTGCTGGCGCTGTGGGTCCTGCTCTCCCCGGGCAACCGGTTCGCCGGTCTCTACCTGCTGGTGGTGGCGGCGTTCATCGCGCTCGGGGCGCACCAGTCGCTGCGCCAGGCGCGGATCCGGATGCGCCTGCCGGGGGTGTCGGCCGGGCGTCTGGTGCGGCGTACCCTACCGGTGCAGGGGGACGTGCCGCTCGCCGAGGCGCTGCGACGCGCCCGGGATCTCGGGGCGAGCGCGGTGGCCGTGGTCGACCCCACCGGCACACCCGTCAAGATCATGAATGGCTCCGCGGTGGACGCCCTGCCCGAACACCGCCGGCCATGGATGACCGTGGACGAGGTCAGCCGCACGATCACCCCCGGCATGGTGCTGGCAGCGGAACTGGAAGGCGAGGACCTGTTGGCGGCGGTACGCGGCACACCCGCGAGCGAGTATCTGGTGACGCAGGACGGGCGCCCGGTGGGCGTGCTCGCCATGGTCGACCTGGTCGCCCGTATCGACCCGGCGAGCATCGGCCGGCTGGTGAACCAGCGGTGAGCGCCGAGCCAGCGCCGCACGGTGACGCGAGCGAACCAGACGAACCAGGAGAGCCAGTGGTGCACCGGTCACCCACCGGCGCCGCCAACCGTCGCGGGACCCTCACCAAGGGTGACCGCGTCCAGCTCACCGATCCCAAGGGGCGGCGGCACACCGTGACGTTGGAGCCGGGCCGCCAGTTCCACACCCACGCCGGCGCCATCGAACACGACGACCTGATCGGCCGCACCGAGGGCGTGGTGGTCACCAGCACCGGGGGGACGCCCTACCTGGCGCTGCGCCCGCTGCTGACCGACTTCGTCCTGTCCATGCCGCGCGGCGCCGCCGTGGTCTACCCGAAGGACGCCGCGCAGATCGTGACCTACGCCGACGTCTTCCCCGGCGCGCGGGTGCTGGAGGCCGGCGTGGGCTC
>NZ_CAAAFS010000180.1:0-5038 GCF_900634755.1 Protofrankia symbiont of Coriaria myrtifolia | reverse complement strand
CGGGACATCGACCGGGTGGTCCTGGACATGCTGGCCCCCTGGGAGGTGCTGGGCACGGTCAGCGCGGCGCTGGTGCCCGGCGGGGTCGTCTGCGCCTACGTCGCCACCACCACGCAGCTGGCCCGCGTCGTCGAGGAGCTGCGGGCCCACGGCGCGTTCGCCGAGCCGGCCGCCTGGGAGTCGATGACGCGCACCTGGCACGTGGACGGGCTGGCGGTGCGCCCCGATCACCGCATGGTCGGCCACACCGGCTTCCTCGTGACGGCCCGGCGGCTGGCCGACGGTGTCACCGCCCCGCCGCGGCGGCGACGGCCCGCCAAGGGCGCGCGTCCCGAGGAGGCACAGATTTCCGGAGCGGTCCAGACAGCCGCCCCGGTGTCGGATTCCTGACGCCGGTACCGCCCGGATGTCGGATCCCCGACATCCGGATGCCCGGCTTTCGTGACGCTGAGAACACCGGGACGCTCCCGGCTCCCGTCCGGCGCCCGATCGGCTGAGATGTTCCCGGGGTGCCGCCGGGCGCCGGATGCCGGTGCACCCGACACCCGATGGGGCAGTGCGCCCGGGTGGGACAGTGCGCCCGGGTGAGACGGTCAGGAGCCGGGGCCGGCCTCGAGGGTCCCGTCGGGGCGTTCGACGTAGATGCAGTTGCCCGGGCAGTCGTCCGCGGCGGCCACGACGTCGTCCACCAGCGGCAGCGGTACCGGCGCCGACGCGCCGGCCTGGGTGCGCAGCTCGCCGTCGGAGCCCTTGACGTATGCCAGACCGTCAATGTCGAACTCGAACACGGTCGGGGCGAGTTGGACGCAGAGGCCGTCGCCGGTGCACGCGCCCTGGTCCACACGTACTCGCAACGTCGAGGGCGCTGCCGTGGACCCCGCCGAGGAGGCCGCCGTGGACCCTGCTGCGGGCGCTGTCGCGGGCCTCGTCGTGGGCGCTGTCGAGGGCGTCGATGCCTCAGGGAAATTCGTGGGCGTTGCCACAGGGCTCCGATCGTCTGTCACCATGGCACCGTAACTCGCTGTTTACGCCAAAGCAGGCCCGTAGTCGTCAGACCGGCGTGCCAGCGGCGGTCACAACGGTAGTGTTGGGTGCGTCCCGGTCAGCACGGGGGAGGTGGAGGCGCGGTGTCCGGTCCCCGTTCGGGCTCTGGCTCCGGTGGGAGTTCGGGCCGTCCAGGTGATGGTGATCCACGAGCATCGGCGTACGAGAAAGAAGTACACGAGCTCACAACACAGGTCGCTTTCCTCGAGGAGGAGGTGGCGATGCTGCGGCGCAGGCTCAACGAGTCGCCGCGGCAGGTTCGCGTGCTTGAGGAGCGACTGGCCGAGGCCCAGGCGGACCTCGCCGGCCTCAGCGGGCAGAACGACAAGCTCGTGGCCACACTGCGCGAAGCTCGTGATCAGATCATCGCCCTGAAGGAAGAAGTCGACCGACTCGCCCAGCCGCCCAGCGGCTACGGGATCTTCATCGGGTCGTACGACGACGGCACGGTCGACGTGTTCACCCAGGGGCGCAAGCTGCGGGTGACGGTGTCGCCGAACGTCGGCGTCGACGATCTGAGCCCTGGGCAGGAGGTCATGCTCAACGAGGCCCTCAATGTCGTCGACGCGCGCGCGTTCGAGCGTCATGGCGAGATCGTCCTGCTCAAGGAGGTCCTGGAAAGCGGTGACCGGGCTCTGGTCATCGGCCACACCGACGAGGAACGCGTGGTCCTGCTCGCCCGGCCGCTGCTGGAGGGGCACCTGCGGGCCGGCGACTCGTTGTTGATCGAGACCCGGTCGGGGTACGCGTTCGAGCGCATCCCCAAGTCCGAGGTGGAGGAGCTGGTCCTCGAGGAGGTACCGGACATCGGCTACGAGCAGATCGGCGGCCTCAAGGGCCAGATCGAGTCGATCCGGGACGCCGTCGAACTGCCGTTCCTCTACAAGGATCTCTTCCTCGAGCACAAGCTGAAGCCCCCGAAGGGCGTCCTGCTCTACGGCCCGCCCGGCTGTGGCAAGACGCTCATCGCCAAGGCGGTGGCCAACTCGCTGGCGAAGAAGGTCGAGGCCCAGACCGGCCAGGGCAGCGGCCGGGCGTTCTTCCTGAACATCAAGGGCCCCGAGCTGCTGAACAAGTACGTCGGCGAGACCGAGCGGCAGATCCGGCTGGTGTTCCAGCGGGCGCGGGAGAAGGCGTCCGAGGGCATGCCGGTGATCGTGTTCTTCGACGAGATGGACTCGATCTTCCGGACCCGCGGGTCCGGGGTGTCCTCGGACGTCGAGAACACGATCGTCCCGCAGCTGCTCAGCGAGATCGACGGTGTCGAACAGCTCGAGAACGTGATCGTGATCGGCGCGTCCAACCGTGAGGACATGATCGACCCGGCGATCCTGCGCCCGGGCCGACTGGACGTCAAGATCAAGGTGGAGCGTCCGGACGCCGAGGCGGCCAAGGACATCTTCGCCAAGTACGTCACGCCCGATCTGCCGCTGCACGCCGAGGACCTCGCCGAGAACGGCGGCAGCCGGGAGGCGACCTGCCAGGGCATGATCCAGCGGGTCGTCGAGCGGATGTACGCCGAGAGCGAGGAGAACCGCTTCCTCGAGGTCACCTACGCCAACGGTGACAAGGAGGTCCTGTACTTCAAGGACTTCAACTCGGGCGCGATGATCGAGAACATCGTCGCCCGGGCGAAGAAGATGGCGGTCAAGGAACTCATCGAGGGGGGCGTCAAGGGGCTGCGCATGCAGCACCTACTCAACGCCTGCGTCGACGAGTTCAAGGAGAACGAGGACCTGCCCAACACGACCAACCCGGACGACTGGGCACGGATCTCCGGCAAGAAGGGCGAGCGGATCGTCTACATCCGCACGCTCATCACCGGGACCAAGGGCACCGAGGCCGGCCGGTCCATCGACACGATCGCCAACACGGGCCAGTACCTGTAAGTCGGTCGGCCCAGCCGATCGGAGGAAGAGACCGGAAGGCAGACGGAGCGGGGCCCGGCCCCGGGGCGCCCACGCCAGGGTGTCCCAGAGCCGGGCCCCGCGCTCCGTCTCGGTTTCCCCTCGGTGTCCTCCCGGTGTCCTCTCCTCGGTGTGCGCAGAGCCGCGAGGGAGCATCGGGGAGCGCGGCGAGGGAACGGCGAAGAAACACAGCCACGGGTCTCTTCCGGGTACGCAGGACGTTCCGCCGAGGGCGGGAGAAGCGGGGGATTCCCTGCTCTCCCGCCCTCGGCGTTGACGGGGCGCGGCACGCGCCCGGGCCGGGCGGGGCGGACGTCGAGGGCATCGAGGATGCGCCGAGGGAGCTCCGAGGGAGTGGATGTAAACGATTTCCCTGGGCGTTCCGCGGGCGCGGCACGCTCCCGGGCCAGGGTTTTCCGGTCCTCAGCGGGCCATCGATGGGGTATTTGGTCCGTATTTCTAGAGGTTTGTCAGGCAGTCACCGAAGGTCACCCGTCCGGTCCAGGTCTCAGTGCGGGCTCAAAGCACCTACGCTGACAGTGTGAGCGTTCGCCGGATCATGGGAGCCGAGACCGAGTACGGCGTCTCGGTGCCCGGTCAGCCAACCACCAACCAGATGCTTGCCTCGTCGCTGGTGGTCAATTCCTACGCCAGCCGACAGGCGACCGGCGGCAGCCGGGCCCGGTGGGACTTCGAGGAGGAGTCGCCACTGCGCGACGCGCGGGGCTTCGAGCTGCCCCGCGAGCCGGTGGTCGATCCGTCCGCGCCCGCCAACGAGGACGACCTGGGCCTGGCCAATGTCATCCTCACCAACGGCGCCCGCCTCTACGTCGACCATGCCCACCCGGAGTACTCCACGCCCGAGGTGACCAACCCGCGCGACGTGGTGCTGTGGGACAAGGCCGGCGAGCGGGTGATGGCCGAGGCCGCCCGGCGGGCGCTGTCCGTGCCGAACACCATGCCGGTGCACCTGTACAAGAACAACACGGACAACAAGGGCGTCTCCTACGGCTGCCACGAGAACTACCTGATGGCCCGGTCCACGCCGTTCGGCGACATCGTGCGCCATCTGATCCCGTTCTTCGTCTCCCGGCAGGTCGTCTGCGGCGCCGGCCGGGTCGGCATCGGAGTGGACGGCCGGGAGGCCGGCTTCCAGCTCAGCCAGCGGGCCGACTTCTTCGAGGTCGAGGTCGGCCTGGAGACCACCCTGAAGCGTCCGATCATCAACACCCGGGACGAGCCGCACGCAGACCCGGAGAAGTACCGCCGGCTCCATGTGATCATCGGCGACGCGAACATGAGCGAGATCTCGACCTACCTCAAGGTCGGCACCACCTCGCTCGTGCTCGCGATGATCGAGGACTCCTGGCTCGACGTCGACCTCAGCGTCGACAACCCGGTGAGCAGTCTGCGGGCGGTCTCCCACGACCCGTCCCTGCGCCACCTGCTGACGCTCGGCGACGGCCGGAAGATGACCGCCGTCCAGCTGCAGATGGAGTACCTCGAGCAGGCCCGCAAGTACGTCGAGGACCGCTTCGGCACCGACCCGGACGCGCAGACCGCGGACGTGCTCTCCCGCTGGGAGTCCGTCCTGGTGCGTCTTGAGGACGACCCGATGAGCTGCTCCCGGGAGCTGGACTGGGTCGCCAAGCTCGCCATCCTCGAGGGCTACCGGGCGCGGGACGGGGTGGGCTGGGACGCTCCCCGGCTCCAGCTGGTCGACCTGCAGTACTCCGACGTGCGGCCCGACCGCGGCCTGTACAACCGGCTGGTGGCGCGCGGCCGGGTCGATCTGCTGCTCACCGAGGACGAGATCGTCCGCGCCATGACCGAGCCGCCGCACGACACCCGGGCGTTCTTCCGGGGCCGCTGCCTGGCGCTGTACCCGCAGCAGGTGGCCGCCGCCTCCTGGGACTCGGTCATCTTCGACATCGGCCGCGACTCCCTGCAGCGGGTGCCGACCCTGGAGCCGCTGCGCGGGACGAAGGCGCACGTCGGCGAGCTGCTCGCCCGCTGCCCGACCGCGCTGGACCTCGTGGACGCCCTCACCGGCGGCTGACCGGGACCACCCACAGCCTCCACCAAAC
>NZ_CAAAFS010000179.1:0-12338 GCF_900634755.1 Protofrankia symbiont of Coriaria myrtifolia | reverse complement strand
CCACCGGGCCCCCACCGTCCCCACCACACGGACGTCAGGCCCCACGCCAGCCGGCTCTACCGCAGGCGTGGGGCCCTGCTCGGCCGGGGCGAGCAGGCAGGGAACCGACCGCCGGGCCGGGCCGGGCGCCCCTGGGCCCGTGGGTGCAGCGTGCGCCCTGGGGTACGGGCCCGCCTCGTTCGTCCTCGTAGCGGGTGCGCAGCGGGCCCGCAGGCCCGCCACACCGCCGCTGACGACGAGGTGGGACCTGGTGGCCGAGCGGGCCGTCCGTGCGTTGCGCCATGGGCGGACGTCGCGACGGATCCGCTGGATCGTGATGAAGTGGTTCTCCACCGGCCAAAGGCAGCGCGATCATGTTTTTCGCGCTGCCGGCGGCCGGAGCCTGCGGGTGGGCCCATGGCGGGCCGGGCTCGCGACCACCACGTCGGCGTGGTGAGGTCGATGGCGGGCGGCGAGGAACGCCTCAGGATGTCCGGGCCCGGAGATAGTGTCGCTCCAGACGATCGAAGGAGGGTCTCATGGCCACGAAGGACACCGGCGGCGGTCAGCAGCGCGCGGGCCGACGGACGGACCAGAGTGACGACGTCGAGGTCGAGGAGTCCAGCGCCAGCGACGTCAAGGAGAGGCACGAGAAGCTGTCCGAGGACGTCGACTCCCTGCTCGACGAAATCGACGACGTGCTCGAGGAGAACGCGGAGGAGTTCGTCAAGGGCTACGTCCAGAAGGGGGGCGAATAGGCAGCCCCCGCCGACCGGCCGCAACGGCCGAGCGGGAACACCGGGACCGGGGCCGGGAGACCGGCCGGGACGCCGGCCATCGGGTTGGGCACGGCACAGCCCGCCTGACGGACAGGGCGGGACGGGTGCGTGCTCGACCGCGGCCCGCCGGCTGCCGGGCCGCGTAGGGCCCATCCCGGTCGCGGCGGTGCGCGGCCCCGGCAACGTCGCCGGTGGGCCGCCCCGGCATCAGCGGCGCGGGACGACAGTGACATCGTGTGCGGCATCGCACTACGGGTTTTCGTGTGCGTCGTCACACCGTGGGTCATTGTGCACGTTGTCGCACCGCGGGTCATTGTGCGCCTCAGCGCACCGTGGGTCATGGCGTGCGTCATCCGCACCATGGGTCTCGGCGGCCTCACCGACGACCTGGTACCACTTATCCGACCCACCGACTACCTGAAGGGGGATGTGTGGCTGATCCAGCGGGAGTCACCGGGCGTCTACCGTCTGTGTTCATGACACCGGGAACGTCGTCGTTCACCGAGTTCCTGGCCATGGCCGCGCCCGAGCTGCTGCCAGGCGCACGCGGCAGTCTGCCGGCCGCCGTCACCGAGGTGGCCCATGGCACGACGATCGTGGCGGTGACGTACCCCGGCGGCGTGATGATGGCCGGTGACCGCCGCGCGACCATGGGGAACGTAATCGCACAGCGGGACGTCGAGAAGGTCTTCCACGCCGACGAGTACTCCTGTGTCGGCTATGCCGGCACAGCCGGGATCGGCGCGGACCTCGTCCGCCTGTTCCAGGTCGAGCTCGAGCACTACGAGAAGATCGAGGGTTCCACTCTCAGCCTGCACGCGAAGGCCAACCGACTGTCCTTCATGATCAAAAATAACCTCGGCCTGGCGCTGCAGGGGCTCGCGGTCATTCCGCTGTACGCGGGCTACGACCTCGACGCCGGCAAGGGGCGGATCTTCTCCTATGACATCACCGGTTCCCGGGCCGAGGAACACGGCTTCCAGGCCATCGGCTCCGGCTCCGTCTTCGCCCGTGGCGCGTTGAAGAAGAAGGTCCGGGACGACCTCACCCAGGACGAGACCGTCCGGGTCGCCGTGGAGGCGCTCTACGACGCCGCCGACGACGACTCCGCCACCGGCGGCCCGGACCTGACTCGCCGCATCTACCCGGTGGTCGCCTCGGTGACCGAGGACGGTTTCCGCCGCTTCACCGACGACGAGGTGGGCGCCGTGGTCGAGGCCGTCGTCGCCGGCCGTCTGACGAATCCGGGAGGCTGACATGACCATGCCCTTCGGCTATGCCAGTCCGGAGCAGCAGGTCCGAGACAGGTCCGAGTACGCCCGCAAGGGGATCGCGCGCGGCCGCAGCGTGGTCGTGCGCAGCTACGCCGACGGCATCCTGTTCGTCGCGGAGAACCCCTCGTCCACCCTGCACAAGATCAGCGAGATCTATGACCGGGTGGCCTTCGCCGCGGTCGGCAAGTACAACGAGTTCGAGAACCTGCGGACGGCGGGCGTACGCATGATGGACGTCCGCGGGTACATGTACGACCGCCGGGACGTCACCGGGCGGGCGCTGGCCAACTTCTACGCCCAGACCCTCGGCACGATCTTCACCGACAGCATCAAGCCGTACGAGGTGGAGATCGTCGTCGCGGAGGTCGGCGAGGATGCCGTCTCCGACCAGATCTACCGGCTGACCTACGACGGGTCGATCGCGGACGAACGCGGGTTCGTGGCCATCGGTGGGCAGTCCGAGCAGGTCAACACGTCCCTGAAGGAGCATCACGCGGACGCGCAGCCGCTGGCCACGGCGCTGCGGGTCGCCGCGAACGCGCTGCGGGCCGGCACGCCCCCGGGCGCCAACGGCGACCGCGTCCTGTCCTCGGCCAACCTCGAGGTCGCGATGCTCGACCGCACCCGCAGCCGTCGGCTGTTCAAGCGCATCTCCGGCCCGCAGCTGGACGCGCTGCTGGACGAAGGCGCCGACACCCCGACCTGACCCTGCAGGCTGGTCGTTCCTCCGCCGGAGGGCCGGTGGCGGCGGCGATGTGTGACTCGTCTCACGTCGTCGCCGGCCTGGGAGAACTGGTTCAGGCTGCGGTCGCGTGGGCGCGCAGCCAGGCCAGCGTTCGGTTCCAGGCGTCCTCGGCCGCCGCCGGCCGGTGAACCTCGGCGCGGTCGTCGCTGTGGAAGGCATGGCCGGCGCCGGGGTAGCTGATCAGCTCGGTGGGCACCGTCGCCGTGCCCGCGGCCGTCCGCAGCGCGTCGATCTCGTCGACGCTGATCAGCGTGTCCTGCTCGCCGTACAGACCGAGCCATGGCGCGCGCAGTGCCGGAGCGAGGCGCACCAGCGGCGGTATGCCGTCCCAGTACGGTGTGCGCACCCCACCGCCGTAGAACGACACGGCCGCGCCCACGGCATGGCGGGTGGCGGTGGCCAGCGCCACGGTCCCGCCCATGCAGAAGCCGAGCACCGCGGTCCGCCCGGGAGCGAAGCCTGCGCCGGCGAGGTGGGTGAGGCTGGCGTCGACGTCCGTGGTGATGCCGGCGGCGGTCAGGGTGCCCATCTGCCGCGGCGCGGACGGCCAGCTGCCGGCCGGGTCGACCTCGGCGATCCCGTTCCGGTGGTAGAGGTGCGGGGCGACCGCGAGCCAGCCGGCACCGGCCAGCCGTACGCACACCGACACCAGGTACGGCGTGATCCCCGCGCGTCCTGGACCACGATCACCCCGCCGTGGGTCGGACTGCCCGGGCGCGGCGTGACCACTGTGGCAGGGGTGGTGCCACCCACGGTCGTGACGACCGCGGAGGGTTCGGGCGTCACCGTCATGCTGGTCGTCCTCTCTCCCGTCTCCGGCGGAGACGGCCCTCGGAGTTCTCGGATCGCGCCCCGGATCATCTCCGGGTTGTCTCTGGATCGTCTCTGGATCGCAGCCTGCGGCTCCGGCGTGGACGCTACCGGACGCGAGCGGGCATCCGACCCGCTCCACCACCCTGTGCGTCATGATTGATACCCTCTGTGCCATGACGGGCGCTGAGGAGGTCACGGGCGGCCACGGACGAGGGCGGCTGGAGCGTCCGCTCACACCAGGGTGGGCGGACGGCATAGGGTCGTCGGTGTGGATCGCCGCATCTTCGGCCTGGAGAACGAGTACGGGGTCACCTGTGTCTTCCGCGGCCAGCGCAGGCTGTCCCCGGACGAGGTGGCCCGCTATCTCTTCCGTCGGGTCGTCTCCTGGGGTCGTAGCAGCAACGTCTTCCTGAAGAACGGTGCCCGGCTCTATCTCGACGTGGGCAGCCATCCGGAGTACGCCACCCCCGAGTGCGACTCCGTGCCCGACCTCGTCACCCACGACAAGGCCGGCGAACGCATCCTGGAGGGGCTGCTGGTCGAGGCGGAACGGCGGCTGCGCGAGGAGGGTATCGCCGGCGACATCCACCTGTTCAAGAACAACACGGACTCGGCCGGCAACAGCTATGGCTGCCACGAGAACTACCTGGTGGGGCGGCACGGCGAGTTCAGCCGGCTCGCCGACGTCCTGGTGCCGTTCCTGGTCAGCAGGCAGATCCTGTGCGGGGCGGGCAAGGTCCTGCAGACCCCGCGGGGGGCGGTGTACTGCATCTCGCAGCGTGCCGAGCACATCTGGGAGTCGGTGTCGTCGGCGACCACCCGGTCCCGTCCGATCATCAACACCCGGGACGAGCCGCACGCCGACGCCGAGCGGTTCCGGCGCCTGCACGTGATCGTCGGCGACTCGAACATGAGCGAGACCACGATGCTGCTCAAGATCGGCTCGACCGATCTGGTCCTGCGCATGATCGAGGCCGGGGTGGTGCTGCGGGACATGTCGCTGGAGAACCCCATCCGGGCGATCCGCGAGGTCAGCCACGACATGACCTGCCAGCGCAGGATCAAGCTGGCGAACGGGCGGGAGGCGAGCGCGCTGGAGATCCAGCGCGAGTACTTCACCAAGGCGCAGGAGTTCGTCGAACGCCGCGGCGGGGACGCGGTCGCCAAACGCGTCCTGGACCTGTGGGGCCGCACCCTGCTCGCGATCGAGACCGAAGACCTGGAACTGGTCGCCCGCGAGATCGACTGGGTGACCAAGTACGTGCTCATCGACCGGTTCCGGCACCGGCACGGCCTGTCGCTGGCCTCACCCCGGGTGGCCGAGATCGACCTGAAGTACCACGACATCCATCGTGACCGAGGCCTGTACTACCGGATGGAACGTAGTGGGTTGGTGGAACGGGTCAGCCGCGACCTCGACATCTTCGAGGCGAAGTCCGTCCCGCCGCAGACCACCCGGGCCCGGTTGCGTGGTGAGTTCATCAAGCGGGCCCAGGAGAAGCGGCGCGACTTCACCGTCGACTGGGTACACCTGAAACTGAACGATCAGGCACAGCGTACGGTGCTCTGCAAGGATCCGTTCCGGTCCGTCGACGACCGGGTCGACAAACTCATCGCCAGCATGTGAGGACCACCTACCTGTGACCGTCGTTCCACGCCTTGGCCGAGGTGTCCGTTTTGTTATACTCTCCGCCGTTCTGCTCGCCGCGCTGCCCGTCACACTTGCCGCCTGCGGCAGCTCCACCGCACCCGACGGGACGGGCGACTCGCAGCTACCGACAGTGACAGGCGCGGGCGACCTGTCGGCCAAGCCGACGATCGCGGCCGGTGCCGGCACGCCGCCTGCGACGCTGGTGACCCGCGACCTCGTGGTCGGCACCGGCGCGGTGGCGTCGCCGACCAGCACCGTGTCGGTGCAGTACGTCGGCACCCTGTGGGCCAACGGCAAGGAGTTCGACGCGAGCTGGGACCGCGGGCAGCCGTCGATCTTCCCGCTGGACGGCGTCATCCCCGGCTTCCAGCAGGGCATCGCCGGGATGAAGACCGGCGGCCGGCGCACGCTCGTGATCCCGCCCGAGCTCGGCTACGGCGCGGCGGACCAGGGGCCGATCCCGGGCGGATCCACCCTGGTCTTCGTCGTCGATCTCGTCGGCGTCCAGGCCAGCGACCACTGACCGGCGTCCCGCCTGACCGGTCCGTCCGCGTCCGCGCGGACCGGTCAGGCGGGGCGAGGCCGGGTCGGGCCGGGTCGCCGGCCAGTCCGGGCGACAAGCGTCGATCGTGTGTTCGATCTCCTCGAACGTGCGGTCGACGCTTTACGGGTCGGGTTGTCGCATGGGCGACGCTGAAGATCCAACAGAGGTGTTCTAGCCTCGTACGGTGTCCCGTCGTCGGCTGGAACGGCTGCTGAACCTGACGATGTGCCTGATGGCCACATCGCGGTTCCTCACCGTCTCCGAAATCGGCGAGCTCGTGGAGGGTTACACCCCCGGCGACACCGCTGACGAGCAGGAGGCGTTCCGCCGCATGTTCGAGCGGGACAAGCAGTACCTGCGCGACATCGGCATCCCGCTGGAGACCGGGTCGGACTCGTACTGGAGCGACGAGGTCGGCTACCGCATCCGCCGCGGCGACTACGCGCTGCCGGAGATCTCCCTCGACCCGGACGAGGCCGCCGCTCTCGGGCTCGCCGCCCAGCTGTGGTCCAGCAGGGCGCTGGCGGACGCGTCCGCCAGCGCCCTGCGCAAGCTCGCGGCCGGCGGTATCCGCACCCTGCCCGGCCCGGACGGCCTGGAGCCGCGGGTCGCCACCACGGAGCCCGCGTTCGCGCCCTGCCTGGCCGCCGTGCAGGCTGGACGGGCCGTCCGCTTCCCCTACCGCAAGGTGGAACAGACCGAGGCGCGCGAACGCCACGTCGAGCCGTGGGGGGTGGTCTCCTGGCGGGGACGCTGGTACCTCGTCGGCCACGACCGTGACCGGCGGGCCCCCCGGGTCTTCCGGCTGTCGCGGGTGACCGGCGCCGTGCGCGCGGTCGGGCCGGCAGGCGCGGTCCGCGTCCCCGACGGGGTCGACCTGCGGGCGCTGGTGTCCGCGTCGGCGCCGTCGCCCGAGCCCACCCGCACCGCCATCCTGTGCGTCCGCCCGGGGGCCGGTCACGCGCTGCGCCGGTACGCCCGGGCGCTCCCCGGCGACGGCCCGCGGCATCTCGCGCCGGGGAGCGACGAGGGCAGCCTGGCCGCCGCGGCGGCCGGGATGGACTGGGTGGAGCTCGACTACTCCGACACCGAGCAGCTGGCCAGGTGGATCGCCGGCTACGGCGCGGACGTGCTGGTGGAGCAGCCGGCACAGCTGCGCGCCGAGGTGGTACGCCGCCTCACCGACGCCGCTCGGGCCCACGACGGCATCGATCGGCCGCGCCCGGTGGCGAAACCGGCGGACCCGGCCGGTTCCCGGGCGTTCTCCTGCTCCGCGGCCCCGGCCTCCTCACCGGCCACCTCTGTGAAAAAGCCGACCGGGGGACGGAAGAGGCAGTCGACGGCTGTGTCCCCGGGGGAGCCAACCGGGGACACGGTGGTTCCGCCGGTCGCTGACACGGTGGCCAGGGATCCGGCGGTTCCGCCGATGCCCCCGTCGGCCGGGGCGTCCGACGGGGAAGCGGGCAGGGCGTCCAGCGGGGCGGCGACGCTGCCGGAGAACGTGCCGTGAGCTCACCGGCGTCCTCCTCCGCGGCCACCGACCGTCTCAGCCGGCTGCTGGCCCTGGTGCCGTGGCTGCGCGCCCATCCCGGGGTGTGCCTCGACGAGGCCGCCGCCACCTTCGGGATCACCGTCCGCCAGCTGCGGGACGACCTGGACCTGCTGTTCGTCTGCGGCCTGCCCGGCGGCGCCCCCGGTGACCTGATCGATCTGAGCTACTCCGCCGACCAGATCTCCGTCCTCGACCCGCAGACCCTCGACCGTCCGTTGCGGCTGTCCGCGGACGAGGCGATGGCGCTGGTCGTCGCGGCCCGCACGCTCGCCGACGTGCCCGGCCTGTCCGCCCGCGACGCGCTCGACCGGGCCCTGGGCAAGCTGGCGGACGCCGTCGGTACCCTGCCCGCCGACCGGGTCCGTGTCGAGCTCGACGCCCAGGACGGTGTCCTGCGGGCCGTCCAGGACGCGGTGGCCCGCGGCCGGCGGCTGCGCCTGCGCTACCTGGTCTGGTCCCGCGATGAGCTGACCGAACGTGACGTCGACCCGATGCGGGTGCTCACCCGGGACGGCCACTGGTACCTGGAGGGCTGGTGCCACCGGTCACAGGTGGTCCGGCTGTTCCGCCTCGACCGGATCGACGGCCCGGACGGCGTCACCGTGCTCGACACACCCGCCGACCCGCCGCCGGAGGCTCGCCCACGGGACACCGACGGCCTGTTCGAGCCCGGCCCGGCGGAGACGCTCGTCGTGCTCGAGCTGTATCCGCCCGCGCGCTGGGTCGCCGACCACTACCCGGTCGTCTCCCGTCGCGAGCTCGGTGACGGACGCCTGCTGGTGGAGTTGCGGGTATGGGAGACAGGCTGGCTGTGCCGGCTGATGCTCGGCCTCGGCGACCAGGCCAGGGTGGTGGAGCCCGCGGACGTCGTCGCGAGCATGCACGCCACCGCCGCGCGGGCGTTGGCGGCCTACGGCCGCGACGGGTACGCCACCACGGGTGGGCCCTTGGGCCTATAGGTTGATCTCATGCGCTGGCTGCTCATCGATCTCGGTCTCGTCCTGTTGACGTTCGTCCTGCTCGTTGCGTTGGCGTTGCGGGTATGGGGGAAGGTGCGGCAGGTCAATCATGAGGCCGCCGAGCTGCGCGGCCGGCTGTCCACGCTCACCGAGGAAACCGCGACGCTCGCCGCGCGGCTGGACGCCGCCGAGGTGGCCGAGCGGCTGAACGGACGGATCCCGGCCTGACATGCCCCGTGGGGTCCCCCAGGGCCCCGGTGTGTTCCCGAGGCCCGCGGCCCCTGCGGACCTCCCGGATCGGCTTCCGGGCCTTCCCGGAGATCTGGCAGGAACCACGGGTGTGTAAAGAACATGATCGCGCCGCCTTTGGCTCTCGGCGCCCCGCGGGAATCAGCGTTTCGTACTCTCCCTTCCCGGCCCGAGCGGCGCGTCCGGTGGACGGCCCGCCTCTTGGAGATCTTGTTCCGATGGCACAAAGTAGTCGACAGTTTCTGCCGCAAGTACATTGACCGCGTTGCGGATCTTCTTCTATTGTTGCTCACGTGAAGCGGGGCGAGATTCTCATAGCCTGCCTACATGTCGACTATGGACGGAAGGCGAGCGCGCTGTGTTCGCCCGCCCTCTCCTGACAGTCGAAGCCGCGCCCGCCGTCGCGCGCTGATTTTTCGGCGGTCCATCTTCTCCGCCGGATGTCCCCGGTGTTCCCACCGTGCCGGTACGTCGTCATCCGGATTTTCTTTCTTCGTCCGTAACCGTGCGATGCCGCCTGCCGGTGCCTTTCCGCGCGGTCCGGAGTATTCGCATGTCCGGTCGGGTGCGCATCTGACCGGATGGTGAAACAGGTTCATCGGCCATGTCGGGACCGCGCTTGCGCGCGACTGCCGCATGGCGGAGTCCTCGACCGCAGGGGCGAGGAGCAGCCGGCAACCGAAGGTGGCGCGAGCTTGCATTCACAGCCGCGTCGCCGACGGCCCAGAAAATAAAGGAGGGCACTGGAGTGAGCAAGGAAAACCAGGAGGACGAGGAACAGGGACAGGCCAGTCGCCGTGGTTTCCTCGCGGGTTCGTTGGCGGCCGCCACGGCGGTCGCGACGACCGGCTTGTCGGCGCTGCCGGGCCTCGTCCAGCCTGCGTCCGCGGCCACTCGCCCGAATATCCTGGTCATCGTCACCGACGACCAGCCCAAGCAGACCAACTGGGCAACCCAGAAGATCCGCAACTGGCTTGTGACCCAGGGCGTGGAGTTCAACAACGGCCATGTCACCACGCCGTTGTGCGCACCCTCAAGGTCGTCGATCTTCTCGGGTCGCTACGCGCACAACCACGGCGTCCTGGACAACGGGCATCCGTACAACCTGGCCCAGAACACCACCGTGCAGCGTTACCTGAAGCAGGCGGGCTACCGCAACGGGTTCTTCGGCAAGTACCTCAACGCCTGGAACGTCGCCGATGCCCCGCCGCACTTCGAGGACTTCGCCCTGCTGGACCCGGTTGTCTACAACGACGGCCAGTACAACGTCAACGGCACGATCCAGACGATCTCGGGCTACAGCACCCACGTCATCAGGGACTTCGCCAAGGGCTTCATCCAGAAGGGCACGACCGACACCCGGCCGTGGTTTCTCTACATCGCTCCCAAGGCCCCGCACGGACCCAACACACCAGAGCCCCAGTACGCCAACACGGTCGTACCGACCTGGGACGGCCGTCCGTCGGTCTTCGAGACCGACAAGAGCGACAAACCGGACTACATCCAGAGCGCGAACGCGACGCTGGCAGACGGCCGGGCGATACGTGAGGCACAGTTGCGTACCCTGCTGTCGGTAGATGACGCGGTGCAGGCGGTCCACGACAAGCTGGTGGCCACCGGACAGCTCGACAACACGCTCGTCATCTACATCGGCGACAATGGATTCACCTGGGCCGACCACGGCTGGACCAAGAAGTCGGTGCCTTACCTGCCGTCCGTCGAGGTGCCGTTCTACCTGTCCTGGCCCGCGGGCGGGCTGGGCGCCGGAACGGCCGACAACCGTATCGTCGCCAACATCGACATCGCGCCGACCATTCTCGACGCCGCCGGGATCACCCCCGACACGCCGCAGAACGGCCATTCGTTGTTGTCCACCTACAACCGCGACCATCTGCTGGTCGAATGGTGGGAGCAGGGCAGCCACACTGCGGGAAGCCCGCACACCTGGTCGTCCTATGTCAGCACGGCCAAGCAGTACACCGAATATTATCATCTCCACACCGATTCCAACGGTCAGCAGGTCGGCACCGGAACGGTGGCATTCCGGGAGTACTACGACCTGGCCAACGACCCGTACCAGCTGGTGAACAAGCTCTACAACGCCACCCCGGCACAGGAGCAGGCACTGGGCATCCCGGCCCTGGCCGCCCAGCTCGCCGCCGACCGCACGAGCTGACCCCGAACACAATACGAGCGACTGTCGAACGTCGGCGTCCGCGGTCGTGCCGGAACCCGGTCCGGCGTCGGGCTGGTTCCGTACGGCCACTCGTCGTTCTCTTTCCTTTTCTCGTTCGCCGCCCGTGCGATGGACGCCGCACGGGCGGCGAACACCGGGCCGAGGGCGGCGCGACCGCATCTGCGTTCCCGCGCCGCCGGAGCCCGGAAAAACCACCGAGCCGGCAGCCACAAAAAATCGGCCACAAAAATCGAAGGAGGACGCTGGAGTGAGTGAGGAGAACCAGGTGAACGAGGAACAGGGGCAGGAACAGGGACGGGCCAGCCGCCGGGGCTTCCTCGCGGGCTCGTTGGCGGCGACCGCCACGGCGGCCGCGGCGACCGGCCTGTCGGTGCTCCCGGCTTTCGCCCAGCCCGCGTCCGCGGCTACCCGGCCGAACATCCTGGTCATCGTCAGTGACGACCAGCCCAAGGAAACCCAGTGGGCGACACAGAAGATCCTGAACTGGGTCACCGGGCAGGGCGTGCGGTTCACCAACGCCCACTCCACCACGCCGCTGTGCGCGCCCTCACGGTCGTCGATCTTCTCAGGTCGCTACGCGCACAACCACGGCGTGCGGGACAACGGGCACCCCTACAACCTGAACCAGAACACCACCGTCCAGCGCTATCTCAAGCAGGCGGGCTACCGCACCGGGCTGTTCGGCAAGTACCTCAACGCCTGGAACATCAATGACAACCCGCCGCACTTCGAAGAGTGGGCACTGCTGCAGCCGAGCTACACCGACGGAACCTTCAACGTCAACGGCACCGTTCAGACGATCAATGGGTACACCACCAACGTCATCAGGAACAGGACGCTGAGCTTCCTGGACAAGGCCGCCACCGACACGCGGCCGTGGTTCGCCTACGTAGCTCCGTACGCCCCGCACGAGCCGAACACCCCCGCCGCCCAGTACGCCGACACGGTTGTGCCGACCTGGAACGGGCGTCCGTCGGTCTTCGAGACCGACAGGAGCGACAAACCGGGCTACATCCAGAACGCGACCAACACCCTCGCCGACGGCCAGGCACTGCGTCAGCGGCAGTTGCGGACCCTGCTGTCCGTCGACGACGCGGTGCAGGCGTTCCGGGACAAGCTGGTCGCCCTCGGCCAGTTGAACAACACCCTGGTCATCTACATCCCGGACAACGGCTACCTCTGGGCCGACCACGGCCGCCTCGGCAAGTCGACGCCTTACACGCCCGCCCACGAGGTGCCGTTCTACCTGTCCTGGCCGGGCGGAGGACTGGGCGCCGGAACGGTCGACAACCGTATCGTCGGCAACATCGACCTTGCGCCGACCATCCTCGACGCCGCCGGGATCACCCCGACCACGCCTCAGAACGGCCACTCCCTGCTCTCCACGTACAGCCGCGACCACATACTGACCGAATGGTGGAAGCAGGGCACCGGCACCGGCGGTGTGCCCACCTGGGCCTCCTACGTCAGCACCACCCGGCAGTACGTCGAGTACTACGACCTGCACACCGACGCGAATGGCCAGCAGGTCGGCACCGGGCAGGTGCTGTTCCGGGAGTACTACGACCTGGTCAACGACCCATACCAGCTGGTGAA
>NZ_CAAAFS010000178.1:0-13278 GCF_900634755.1 Protofrankia symbiont of Coriaria myrtifolia | reverse complement strand
CACTACAACGCCACCCCGGCACAGGAGCAGGCACTGGGCATCCCGGCCCTGGCCGCCCAGCTCGCCGCCGACCGCACGAGCTGACCCCCGAACGGTCGACCGCGGTGGTCCGCCTGCCCGGGGCGGGGCGGACCATCCGTCCATCACCGCCCCGGTCGAACACAGGATGACCAAAAGCCGAACAAAGAGAGACGCCGTGTCTGCTTCCTGCTGCACCCCCGGTCGCGATCCCGTCGGCATCGCGACCGTCACACCCGTACGCCTGTCCGCACCCCGAACCAGGCGTATGGTCCAGCTGCCCGGCGGACGCTTCCTGATGGGCACCGAGGACAACGAGGGCTACCGCGCCGACGGCGAGGGCCCGGTCCGGGAAATCGAGCTGAACCCGTTCTCGATCGAACCCACCACGGTGACCAACGCCCAGTTCGCCACATTCGTCAACGCGACCGGATACGTCACCGACGCCGAGCGGTACGATTTCTCCTTTGTCTTCGAGGGTTTCCTGTCCGAGGAGCTCAACCGGGTCTCGTCGGCCGTGCACACCACTCCCTGGTGGCGTGCCGTGTCCGGAGCGGGATGGAAGCACCCCGAGGGGCCGGGTTCGTCGGTCGCCTCCCGGCAGAACCACCCGGTCGTGCACGTCTCGTGGAACGACGCGCAGTCGTACTGTGCCTGGGCCGGCGTCCGGCTACCCACCGAAGCCGAGTGGGAGTACGCGGCGCGGGGCGGGCTGGAACAGCGCCGTTACCCGTGGGGGGACGAGCTGACGCCCGGTGGGCGGCACCGGTGCAACATCTGGCAGGGTGACTTCCCGAACCTCAACACCGGCGAGGACGGGTACATCGGCACCGCCCCGGTGAAGTCCTACCGGCCCAACGGCTACGGCATCTACAATGCCGTCGGCAACGTCTGGGAATGGTGCGCCGACTGGTTCAGCGCCACGTTCCACGTGACCGGACCGCGCACGAACCCGACCGGGCCGCCCGACGGTCACGCCAAGGTGATGCGCGGCGGATCACACATGTGTCATGCGTCGTACTGTAACCGGTACCGTGTCGCCGCACGGAGCTCGAACACCCCGGACAGCTCCGCTGGCAACATCGGCTTCCGTACGGCGGCCTGAGGTGTCGTATGCCCGTCATGCGCAGGACATCGGACCGCCGTCTGACGGGGCAAGGCTGGCCGACGTAGCATCAAACACGCCCCGGTCGACGGGCCGGGCACCGGAGCAAAGGACGCATGCCATGCCCAACCTCGGTACCCCCGAGCTTCTGATTATTGCGTTCGTCGTCATCCTGCTGTTCGGTTCCAGGAAGCTGCCCGACGCCGCGCGTTCACTCGGGCGCTCACTGCGGATCTTCAAGGCGGAGACCAAGGGGCTCAGCCAGGACGAGCAGGCCCAGGCCGCCGCCCCCTCGGCCGCCGTACCGCAGCCGCAGCCCCAGCAGCCCCAGGCACAGCCGGCTCCCCGGCCCATCGAGGCCGGCCAGCCGTCCGTCGCCTCGCAGCCGGCGTCGAGCGGCGTCAACGGCGCCTCCGCCGCCGCGGGCGACAGCACCCGGGGCTGACCGGGTCGAAGACCATCAACCGCCTTTCCCACGAGCAGGAGTAGCCGGCCCGTGCCCGCGTTTCCCACGCCACGGCGGATAGCGCAGGCGGTGCAGTTCCGCCGTACCAGGACGGTCGAGGACAGCCGGATGTCGCTCACTGAGCACCTGCGGGAGCTGCGTGACCGGCTGGTGAAAGCACTCGTCGCGCTCGCCATCGCCGCGGCGGTCTGTTTCTACTTCGAGCCGCACATCTTCAACTTCCTCAAGGAGCCCTACTGCTCCCTGCCCGCGGACGTCCGCTCCGGTGTCGACGGGCAGTGTCAGCTGGCGTTCTTCGGCATCCTCGACGCCTTCATGATCCGGCTGAAGATCTCGATGATCGCAGGGGCGGTCTTCTCCTCGCCCGTCTGGCTCTACCAGCTCTGGTCGTTCATCACGCCGGGCCTGCACCGGCACGAACGCCGCTGGTCACTGATGTTCGTCGGCTGTTCGCTGGTCCTGTTCACCCTCGGCGCCTTCTTCGCCTACCTGACCCTGAGTACGGGGCTGGAGCTCCTGCTCGGATTCAGCGGGGACGGGCTCGTCAGCGTCCTCGACGTCAACAAGTACCTCAGCTACGTCATCGCCATGCTGCTCGTGTTCGGGCTGTCCTTCGAGATCCCGCTGCTGGTGGCGATGCTCAACCTGGCGGGCGTGGTCAGTACCGCCAAACTGCGCTCGTGGCGGCGCGCCGAGATCTTCCTCGTCTTCGTCTTCGCCGCGATCGTGACACCGAGCCAGGACCCGTTCACCATGATCGCCCTCGGCCTGCCGATGGTCGTGCTGTACGAGGTCGCCCTCGTGATCGGATGGGCCAACGACAGGCGCAAGGCCCGCCACGGCGACACCTCGCCCTACGCCGGCCTCGACGACGACGAGGCGTCACCGCTGGACCTCGACCTGCCGCATCCGATGGCGGGAGAGCAGACGAGGCCCACGGCGTCCGCCGACCCGGTGGGTACCGCCGTCGGCGCGACCGGTGCTCCGGACTCCTCGCCGAACACCACCCACATCGACATCACCTGACATCACCTGGCATCGCTGATATCACTTGGCGTAACTTAATGTCGTCCGGCATCGCCTGACGGCACCTGGCGGCACCACCCGACATGATCATCCAGTTCATCCGAGCGGGCGTCCAGCCCGGTCCGCCGGCCATGTCGAAGCCGACCAGGCCCGGTGAACATCCGCCCGGCAACGGCCCGGCGGCGTGGGCGTAGGCTGACGAAGTGTCCACCGCGCCGGCGGGCCCGCCGTCCGGGCCCGGGGCTTTCCCCGCGGCCATACCCACGGCTCTGACCGACTTCATGGGCGGTTATCCCTTCGGTCTCGACCCCTTCCAGATCGAGGCGTGCACCGCGCTCGACGCCGGTGAGGGCGTCCTGGTCGCGGCGCCCACCGGGGCCGGTAAGACGGTCGTCGGCGAGTTCGCCGCCCACCTCGCGCTCGCCCGCGGGCAGCGCTGCTTCTACACGACCCCGATCAAGGCGCTGTCGAACCAGAAGTACACCGATCTCGTCGCCCGCCACGGCGCTGACGCGGTCGGCCTGCTCACCGGCGACACCACCCGCAACCCGGACGCGCCGGTGATCGTCATGACCACCGAGGTCCTGCGCAACATGCTCTACGCGCAGCCGGCCGGGCGGGAACGCCTCGACCGGCTCGCCTTCGTCGTCATGGACGAGGTGCACTACCTCGCCGACCGGCAGCGCGGAGCCGTCTGGGAAGAGGTGATCATTCACCTGCCGGCGTATGTCCAGCTGGTGTCGCTGTCGGCGACGGTGAGCAACGCGGAGGAGTTCGCGGACTGGCTGATCACCGTCCGCGGCCACACCCGGGTCGTCGTCTCCGAGCACCGCCCGGTGCCACTGTGGCAGCACGTGCTGGCCGACCGGCAGCTGCACGACCTGTTCGTCGCCGGCCCGCTCGCCCCCGACGGCGCCCCGCACACCCAGCGGGACGCGGTGGCCCCCGAGACGTCCGCCGCCGCGCGTCCCCGGATCAACCCGGATCTGATCCGCCTGTCCCGGCAGGACAGCCGCCGCCCACCGCGGCCGCGTGGCCGGGGCGGGGCCGCCGCCGCACCGCGCGAGCGGCCCTGGGTACCCAGCCGGCCCGAGGTCGTCCGCCATCTCGACCGTGCCGGGCTGCTCCCGGCGATCACCTTCGTGTTCAGCAGGGCGGGCTGTGACGCCGCGGTGTCCGCCTGCGTGCGCGCCGGCCTGCGGCTGACCACGACGGAGGAGCGGCAGAGCATCCGCGAGTACGTACGCGCCCGTACCGCGAGCATCCCCGCGGACGACCTGCGCGTACTCGGCTACTGGGAGTGGCTGGACGGTCTTGAGTGCGGCATCGCCGCGCACCACGCCGGGATGCTGCCCACGTTCAAGGAAGTGGTCGAGGAGCTGTTCGTCCGCGGCCTCGTGCGTGCCGTGTTCGCCACCGAGACCCTGGCACTCGGCATCAACATGCCGGCGCGCACGGTCGTCCTGGAGCGGCTGAGCAAGTTCAACGGCGAGACCCGCGCCGACATCACCCCCGGTGAGTACACCCAGCTCACCGGGCGGGCCGGGCGGCGCGGCATCGACATCGAGGGGCACGCGGTCGTGCTGTGGCAGCCCGGTCTCGACCCGGTGGCCCTGGCCGGGCTGGCGTCGGCCCGTACCTATCCGCTCCGGTCGTCGTTTCGGCCGTCGTACAATATGGCCGTCAATCTCGTCGGGCGACTTGGGCGGACCGAGGCCCGGAGTGTTCTTGAATCGTCCTTCGCACAGTTCCAAGCCGACCGCGCGGTCGTCGGTCTGGCCCGGCAGGTCCGCCGCAACAGCGGCGCGCTCGACGAGCTGGCCGCCGAGCTGACCTGCGAGCAGGGCTCGGTCAGCGAGTACGCGCGCCTGCGTGAGGAGATCCGCGCCCGCGAGGCGGCGTTGTCCCGGGAGGGTGCCAACCGCCGCCGCGCAGAGGCGCTCGAGGCGCTGTCCAGGCTGCGGGTCGGGGATGTCGTGCGCGTCCCGGCCGGTCGGCGCAGCGGCCTGGCGGTCGTGCTCGACCCCGGGGTGAACGGCTACGGCGACGACGGCCCGCGTCCGGTCGTCCTGACGGTGGACAGGCAGGTCCGCCGGCTGTCCACCGTCGACTTCCCGATGGCCGTCGAGGCGCTGGGCCGGGTGCGGGTGCCACGGACGTTCAACCCGCGCTCACCGCAGTCACGTCGTGACCTGGCATCGTCGCTGCGTCAGGTCGACGTCCCGCCCGAGCAGGGGCGGCGGGCCCGCGCCCGGGCCGCCGCCGCGGACGACGCCGAACTCGCCCGGCTGCGCCGCGCGCTGCGCGCCCATCCCGTGCACGGCTGCCCGGACCGGGACGCGCACCTGCGCGTCATGGACCGCCACGCGAAGCTGCGCCGGGAGACCGACACCCTGCAGCGACGCATCGAGAACCGCACGAACACCGTTGCGAAGATCTTCGACCGGGTGTGCGCGGCTCTGGAAACGCTGGACTACCTGCGAGGTGACACCGTCACCGACGTCGGCGCCCTGCTCAGCCGCGTCTACACCGAGCAGGACCTGCTCGTCGCCGAATGCCTGCGCGACGGCGTGTGGGAGGGGCTGTCACCGGCCGCGCTCGCCGCGGCGGTCTCCACGCTCGTCTACGAGCCCCGCGGCGAGGAGACGGCGGCGACGAAGACACCTGGCGACCCCGGGCTGCGGGACGCGCTTACGGCCACGGCCCGCATCGCCGGCCGGCTGCGCGACGTCGAGGCCGCCCACGGGCTGGACTTCCTGCGCCCGCCCGAGCCCGGGTTCGCCTGGGTGGCGTTCGGCTGGGCGTCCGGGCAGTCACTGGAGAAGGTCCTGACCGACTCCGGCCTGGACCTCACCGCCGGTGACTTCGTCCGCTGGATGCGTCAGCTCATCGACCTGCTCGACCAGATCGTCCAGGTCGCCCCGGAGGGTTCGACCGTGCGGGGCACCGCCCGAGCGGGGCTCGACGCCGTCCGCCGCGGCGTCATCGCCTACGCCATGTCGATATAACGCTCCACCTGGCACCTGGCACCTGGCACCTGGCGTCTGGTGGCACGGGCCCGGGCACCGCGGCCGCATCGGCGGTGCCCGGTGGCGTCGGGCACCGCCCCGCCCGACCATCACTCAGAGATATAGATCTATGACTTTCCGTCCTCGTAGACAACAATGATCGTCACTAATGTGAACAGGAGGGAGGCGTATCCGTGACCTTCCAGATCGACCACACGAGAGGACAGGAACATGACCACCGCCACCAGCGATCCCATCAACATCAAAATTGGGCAGGTGTTCGACACGCTGGACGCCAACCAGGACGGATATGTCGACTGGTCCGACTATCAGCGGCTGATCGACCGCCACATCAGCGCGTACCGCCTGGACCGGAACGACCGCAGGGTCGCCGCGCTCACCGCGACGTACGCGATTTCCTGGCAGGAAATCCTCCGCCACGCCGGCTCGAGCAGCGACCGCCTGACCAAGGACGAGTACGTCGCGGCAACCCGCCTGGCGAGCATCGACACCAGCCGGATAAACCTGATCGAAGGTCTTCCGCACGCGGTCTTCGACGTCATCGACGTCAACGGCGACAACGAGGTGAGCGGGGACGAGTTTGCGCGCTACACGCAGGACGTCTGGGGAATCGCCGCCCCGGACGCCCTGGAGGCCTTCACGGCTCTGGACATCGACGGGGACGGACTCATTTCGCGCCAGGAGTTCATCCGGGCGTTCCGGGAGTTCTATTTCTCCTCCGACCTGCATGCCCCGGGCAGCCTGCTCTTCGGACGCCTCGTAGGCGCCTGACACCGACGCTTCTCACCTGCCTCGCGGGCAGCGTCTGCCGTGATCACTCCCGGCGGGCGCTGCCTCCGCCGGCCGCCAACAAGGAAAATCCACGCGTCGCGACGGCGTCCGGAGGCAGCGGCCCGACCCGGGACCAGGTCCGTCGCGCCGTCACGGCAATCCCGTATCCGGCGCGAACCACGGCCCAGCGGGCCGAGCCGGCTGATCGATGCCTTCAGCTATCACGAGCCGGATACCGGGCAGCCCATCGCGGCGGCACTGGCGCGATATCTGGCCGGGGCCGACCGGGCAGCACGCTGGCCCGCATGCCTGCCGCCTGGTGACCTGGTGGGCGCCCGCTGCCGGAGGGGCGCATCCGGCCCCTCTTCTCCCCGCCTTCCCGTTGCTGTCAGGCGTCGCCGAAGCGGACCGGAAGCTCGAGGAGGCCGCGGAAGGACGACGCCGCGGGCAGCCATCGAAGGTTCTCCGGTGCCACATCGAGCGCCAGGTTGGGCAGCCTGCGCAGCAGTGTGCCGAGGGCGGTCCGCGCCTCCATCCGGGCCAGTGACACACCCAGACAGTAGTGGACGCCGTACCCGAAGGCCATGTGCGGATTGTCCGTCCGGTCGACGTGCAGACCGTCGGGGTCGGTGAAATGCGCCGGGTCGTGGTTCGCCGCGTTGAGGACGACGGTGACGATCGAGCCCTTCGGAATACGCACCCCGCTGTACTCGACATCCTCCGTCGCCAGCCGGAAGCTCGCCACCGGGACCGATCCGTTGAACCGGAGAAGCTCCTCGATCGCGCCCGGCAGGAGGTCCGGGTTCCTCGTCACCAGGTCAAGCTGGTCCGGGTTCGTCAGCAGCGCGGTGACCGCGTTCCCGATGAAGTCGGCCGTTGTCTGGTGACCGGCGAACAACAGCAGGAAGGCGGTCGAGACCAGCTCCTCCTCGGAGAGTTTCCCACCGCCATCACGGGCCGCGATCAACGCGCTGATCAGGTCGTCGCCAGGCCGGTCGCGCTTGTTCCCGACCAGCTTGGTCAGATAGGCGTACAGGTTCTGCTGCGCCTCCTGGATGGCGGCCCGGTCCTCCTCGTTGCTGCGCCCGGCTGTGCCCTGGGTGCGGATGACCTGCGTGCCGCTGAAGAACTGCTCGCGGTCCTCGACCGGGACGCCGAGAAGTTCACAGATGACGTTCATCGGCAGCGGCAGGGCGAACTCGCTGATCAGCTCGGCCCGGCCGGCGGGCACGATCGGGTCCAACAGGTCATCCACGACCTGTTGGACGCGCGGGGCCAGCGCATCGATACGGCGCGGGGTGAACGCCTGGGAGACCAGGCGGCGCAGCCGGCTGTGTTCCGGCGGGTCCGCGTTGAGCATGTTCCGGTTCAACGCGACCGACTTCTCCCCGAAGACCTGCAGGTAGAGGTCCCCGGCCCGGTCGATGTCCTTGCTCAGCCGCGGATCGGAGAGCACTGCCCTCGCGTCGGCGTACCGGGTGACCATCCAGGTCTCGAACCTGGGCGTCCGCACCCGGCAGACCGGCGCGTTCTCCCGCAGCCGGGCGTACGTCGGATACGGGTCGAGACGGAACTCCGGGGTGAAAAGCTCGGCCGCGGGAACCGCCTGCGTGACTTCACTCATACTGGATTCCTTCTACTGGATGCTTCCACCAGGCGCGTCGACGCCCGATATCCGGGGATCTCGCTGTGGATTCGTCGATAATCAGAGAACCCAGCCTTTCGGATCTCGTCAGATCTCATCGGATTCCACCGGATCTCGTCAGATCTGCTTCGCGGATTCCGCCGGCGCGCCGGTCGGATGACCATACGCCCTGATCCGATCTTTCGATCATGATATCGAGAGCGAAAACGGCTGCTGTCACGACCGTTTAATCTCTCGGTTTCATGATTCGGCCGTGTTCGATGCACGCGCGCACGTCACGGCATCGACAGTATGAGACCGACGCCGCCCACGCCCGTCGACAATGAAAATTCGGCCGGGTCACGCGTCACCGGACATCGGCATTTCTCCGCTCTCCGCTTCGTCCTCCCCGGCGGCCGAGAACTCCCGGAAGACGTGAATACCGTCAGTAACCAGCCAGTTTTCCGGCCGATTTGCCGCCTGTCTCCACGGATATCTCCGCGGACGCGGCCTGCCACGCTGCACAGTCACATCGCGGAACGCAGGGTGATCTGACGGATATACCAGGTGACGACCCGTCGGTCGTCGGATGCGGCCAGGTCATCCAGCGCCGCCTGGAGGGAGGCCACGTCATCCGCGGCCAGCGGCACCGCCGAATCGCTGCCCCACACCCGCAGGTTGAGCGCGAACAGCGTCGCCGCGGCCGGCAGAGCCACGGGCCACTCCCGGACGCCGTTGCGCACGACATCGCCCACCGGCGAGGGGTCGAACGCGGCGAGCAGCGGACCGGCTTCCAGACTCGCGCCACGGGCGGCGACGACGTCACGCGCCAACGCCAGATATCGGACGAGCACCGGCTCGGCGCTGTCGATCCGCTCGGTCTCCTCCAACAGCAGCACCCCTCCCGGGGCAAGCTGGGTGAGCCAGCTTTTCACCCTGATGGCGGGGTCGGGCAGATGGGCCAGTACCCACCGGGCGTAGGCCACGTCCGCGTCCGCGAGGGGGAAGGGCGTCCGGGTCAGGTCGTGGACGACGAACTCGAGCTCGGGCGCGACGTCACGGGCTGTCCCGACATGCGCGGCGGAAGCGTCGATCCCGACCGTGCGCCGCGCCTGGGACGCCTCGGCGAGCATCCGGGTGCTGTGCCCCGGCCCACAGCCGAGGTCGAGCGCGAGCCGGGGCGACCTGGGCGCCTCATCCGCGATCAGGAGGCGGGACGGGGTGTCGAAGACGTCCGCCAGCAGGGCGAGTCGTTCAGCGGCGACGCTCGAGTCCCCGAACGCGTAGGTCGGCATCCGGACGAAGGTGGGCTGTACGTCGACCTCGCAGCGCAGGCTGTTCGCGATGTAGCACTCCTGGTGGGCCAGCTCCACCAGGCGGTGCAGCCGCTCGAGCGGGACGTCCCCGGCAACCACGATCCGTGGCCGCAGCAGGATGTGGCTCAGGCCCGTCCTCCGCCCATGAGGCATGACCGCCTCCGCCTCGTCGGAGTAGCCACGGACGTCCACCCGAGCCCGGGCCGCCACCGCCAGGAAGGACAGCAGCTGGCAGGAGGCCGCCGCGAGCAGCAGGAGCTGTTCGGGGTTGGGATGCTCGGGTGAGCCGCGGAAGGCGGGGTCCGCGCTGAGTGGGACGCCCGCGGGCGCGGGCGGGCACTCGCCGTGATGCCCCCGGTCGTACCCTTCGTAGCCGGCGGCCGTCGAGCCCTCCCAGCGGCAGCGGGCCTGGTAGCGGTGCTGTCCGTGCGGATCCACCCGACCTCCTGACAAGAGGGGAAAGACCTCCGCCGCCACCCGGCGGGCGCGGCCCGGACCACCCGCCCTTCCGTGCCGTGCCAGGTGGTGTCCGTGCCAGGTGGCGCGGCCTGAGACCGCCAGTGTGTCAGTTCCGCCTGATGGGCAGTTCCGCCTGATGGGCAGAGCGCGCTCCGACGGCCACGGCGATGACGGGATGATGACGGGACCCGGCCGGACGCACGGCCGGCGTGTCGCTCATCGACGAAGGCTGGCGATCTCTCGGCTGTCGTCAGGCGGTTGCCGGAGCCTGCGCGGCACGCCAGCCGGCGGCGCCCACGGGTGCCGCGCCCAGCGGCGGCTCGCCGTCCGCGATCCGTTGCCGGTCGCGTCGGGCGACCTCCTGGCGCAGCAGCGGGATGAGTTCACGGCCGATCGCGACGGTGTCGTCGTAGACGTCGAAGCGGGTGCACTCCCTACCCGGCGGACAGCAACTGCCACACCAGCGACCCAACGCACCCAGCGGTTGTTCCTCGGGCGGCCGGACGATCCGTTTAGCCGGATCAGTGGGCCAGATCGTCGAGGTGCTGGCGCAGGACGGCGCGGATGCCGGCTGGCGTGACGCCGAGCGGGTCGGCGATGCCCTGCACGGCCAGGCCGTCCAGGAGCGCGTGCAGCCGGGCCGTCTCCACCTCGGGACCCCGGTGGGTGGCGAGGCGGCCGAGGTCGCCGAGCTGGCGGACGACGGTCCGCACGACATGGGGGTCGAGTAGGAACCAAGCAGAGAGTGCAGTTTGGTGTCACATGATTTGACACCCGGATTGAGCTGGCTGTTCGCTGTGCCGCGTGGATAAGGTGAGTGACCCGCGGGTGGGGTTTCTGCGCTCGGATGTGGAGCGCTTCTGTCAGCAGCTGGACGGGCTGGCCCCGGCACTGCGGATGCGGTTGCTGGAGGAGCTGCGGAGCGCGCTGGTGGGCGCGTTGGACGAGGCCCGGGTGGAGGCGATGGCGGCGGCCTCGGATGAGGGGTGGGGGCTGCGGCGGATCGGTACGTTCTGCGGGGTCTCGCATGAGCAGGTACGGCGGCTGCTGGCCGAGCGGCAGGCCGGGGGCGGCCCGCCGGTCAGCTGACGACGGTCTCCCGTGTGGTGCGCAGGGGGCGGAGCTTGCCGGCGGCGAGTTCGGGCGAGAGCCGGAAGTGGTAGCGGCCGATCATGCGGATGTGGTCGTGGCCGAGCGGGGAGAGGCGGGCGAGGTCGGCGTCGGAGATGTGGTGGCCCTCGGCGCGGAGCTGGTTGACGGCCTCCTGGATATACACCGAATTCCACAGAACGCAGGCATTCAGGACGAGTCCCAGCGCCGATAGCTGATCTTCCTGCCCCTCTTTGTACTTTTGCCGCAGTTCGCCCTTCTGTCCGTAGAAGATGCGGCGGGCGAGTTCGTGGCGGGACTCCTGTCGGTTGAGCTGGGTGTTGATCTTCCGGCGGAAGAGTTCGCTGTGGTAGTAGCAGGCGAGGAAGGCGGAGCGGTCCAGTCGGCCGATCTGCATGACCGCGCGGCCGAGCGGGCTGGGGCGGCCTTGGCCTGCGAGGACGGGCAGGATCTGGGAGGCGCGGACGGTGCCCTCGCGCAGGGAGCCCGCGAGGCGGAGCAGGTCGTCCCAGTTCTCGGTGATGGTGCGCATGCGGATGCGGCCGCCGGTGAGCGGGTTCAGCGGGCCGTAGTCGGCGGCCGGGTCGGCGCGGTAGAGCAGGGTGTGCCCGGCGTCTGCGAGGCGTGGGGAGAACTGGTAGCCCAGCAGCCGGAACAGGCCGAAGATTATTTCGGAGGCGCCTGCGGTGTCCGTCGCGATCTCGGTCGGGTTCAGCGAGGTCGGCTGGTCGAGGATGCCGTCGAGCAGGTAGAGGCTGTCGCGTCGGGTGCCGGGGATGACGATGTGGTTGAAGCCGCTGTACTGGTCCGACAGGTAGTTGTAGAGCGTGATGCCTCTTGCGGCGAAGTACTTCGGGTTCGGCCCGGAGTTGAGGACCCGCAGCGGGGTGGCGAAGCGCAGGCCGTCGGCGGAGGCCAGTTCGCCGCCGCCCCAGTGCCCGACGATGGGCAAGGTGGCCTGGTAGTCGACCAGGACCGCGTTCGCGAGGCGGAGGGTCTCGGCGCGCAGGTAGTTCTGCTCGACCCAGAACAGCTGGTCGCGGGAGCGGCCGAGCTCGTCCTCGGAGACCATCGCCTGGATCCCGATATTGCATGCCTCAGCCACCAAAACCGCCACCAGCGAAACGATCAGATGCTCGGCGCGGCTGCCCGCTTCGGAGACGTGGTGGAAGTGGTTCAGGAACCCGGTCCAGGCGTGGACTTCGAGGAGGAGTTCGGGGAGGTCGACGGTGGGGATCCGGGCATCTACGGCCTCGCGTAGGTCTTTGAGGCTGGCCGGTTCGGTGAGCTTGTCCAGGCCGGTGAGGACGAGGTGGTCGCGCAGCCTGCCGTTCTCGGTGCGCTGCTCGATACGGACGTGCGGGTCGTCGGCGAGCCCGGCGGCCAGGCGCCGGTAGTCGTCGTCGAGTTCGCGGCACCAGCGGCCCAGGTCGACGCCCGGCTTTGCGGACAGGCCGAGGCTGCGGCACACCCGGGTGCGGGCGTTCTCCCAGGCGGCGTCCTGGAGCAGGGCCTTGCGGGGGTCGCCCCACTTGTCCAGGCCGGGCACGAACACGTCGTGGCGGCGCAGAGCGCCGCGCAGGGCCTCGGCGGTGCCGACGATCCAGGCGTGCTTGTCGACGCCGCCGGCGTGCTCGCCCTCGGTGGGGAACACCCGGGTCTGCCAGGTGGGTCCGAGGTGGCCGGTGGGAACGGAGGGGAACAGCTCGCTCTGGCGGGTCTTGGCCAGGGTCCGCTCCAGTTTCGGCAGGAACCTCAGCGCCTCCATCAGGGGGCCTGCCTCTTCGACGCCCTCCAGGTCGAGGTGCTTGGCCAGGCGGCGCAGCGGCTGGTTGATGGTGCGGTAGCGGGCGGTCAGTTCGGCGGCGATGGTCTCGGCCTCGGGCCGGGCCAGTTCGCCGACGGTGCGCGCGGCCTGGTGCATGGCGGTGATGTCGAGCAGGTCGAAGCCGCTGCGGACGTCCTGCTCGGGGTCGGCAGCGGCGTGACTGAGGGTGATCCACGCCTCGCGCAGCATCAGGGCGGCGGAGTCCAGGTCGCCCAGGGTGCGCATGCGCTGCTTGGCGGCCAGGTTCGCTGAGGTGCGGGCGAGGTCGGACATCAGCATGTCGAAGACCTCGATCGCCTCGTCCGCGGCGCGGGTGCGCATCGCGGCGGCGAACGCCACCAGGGTGGCCATCCTGCGGGGTTCGGCGAGGTCGGCGACCGCCTTGGCGCGGACCGAGGAGACGTAGCGGGACAGCGAGTGCAGGCGGCCGGCGGGGATGGCGGCCAGGTCCCAGGTGGAGGCGCCGAGCTTGTTGAGCTCGATGAACCGGTCGATGGCCTTGCCCGCGCCGGGACCGGTGATGTCG
>NZ_CAAAFS010000177.1:0-4863 GCF_900634755.1 Protofrankia symbiont of Coriaria myrtifolia | reverse complement strand
GTGGAGCCGTAACGGCGAGATCACCTCCGCGGGCTACAGCTACCCCGAGGGTTACCTGACCAAGGACGTCGGCTACATCGGCGCCGACGGCCGCGGCGTGCTGCGCACCGAGTACCTCGCCCGCGTCTTCGCCGCGACCGCCAGCCGCGGCACCGGCAACGGCAACGCTCCGCGAACCTCCTGAGGAGGACACAGACACACGTCGGCCTGGACAGGGACGGCTGACTGAGCCCTGCTCCACAACGCAGGACGGACCCACCCTGCCGGGACAGGTCACCGGCCCGGAACGGTCACCGGCCGGCCGGGACGACCAGGCTTCCCGGGATACCGACGGCCGGCGGTCCCAGCTGTTGGCAGTGACCTCGTCTACCGCGCCGACAAGCGCGGCCGACCTCGGATCGTGCGCATGGTCTACGAGGTGGCCACCTTCCAGGCCCTGCGCGAGCAGCTGCGCTGCAAGGAGGTCTGGGTGGTCGGCGCGGGCCGTTGGCGCAACCCGGACGAGGACCTGCCCAAGGACTTCGAGGCCCGCCGCGTTGAGCACTACGGCGAACTGCGTAAACCGCTGGACCCGGCGGTGTTCATCACGTCTCTTCGTGAGGAGATGACCGAGGCCCTGGCCGACCTCGACGAGGCTCTGCCGGAGCTGGACTGGGCGGAGATCAAGGAACGTAAGGCCGGAGCGATCAAGTTCACCGCGCCGGAGGCGTCCGAGGAGCCGCGTAACCTGCGCCGGGTCAAGAACGAGGTGGGCCGCCGATGGAACGCGGTGCCGCTGATCGACATGCTCAAGGAAGCCGTGTTACGGACCGGCTGCCTGAAGGCAGTCACCTCCGTTGCGGGCAGCGGGCACTTGGCGCCCGAGGTCCTGGCTGAACGGCTGATGCTCGCGATCTACGCCTACGGCACCAACGCCGGTATCCGGTCGGTGGCCGGCGGCGCGCACGGCCACACCGAAGAGGAGATCCGGTACGTCCGGCGCCGCTACCTGACCTCGGAATCGGCCCGGCGGATCGCCGTTGAGATCGCCAACGCCACCTTCGCCGCGCGATATCGGGTTGTGGGGCAGTGGGTCGACGGCGGTGGCGTCGGATTCGTCGCCCGCTACCTGCGGGATCGTGACCTGCAGCGGGAGATCGAGGAGGGGTTGAACGTCGTCGAGTCGTG
Organism: Protofrankia symbiont of Coriaria myrtifolia; assembly: GCF_900634755.1. NCBI lineage: Bacteria > Bacillati > Actinomycetota > Actinomycetes > Frankiales > Frankiaceae > Protofrankia > Protofrankia symbiont of Coriaria myrtifolia. The sequence goes on along the minus strand of NZ_CAAAFS010000177.1, from coordinate 3,696 downwards.
GAACGCGGCCAACGCGGTGATCTACTACGGCAAGGGCGGGGAGATCTCCACTGGATCGGCAGCGCAGGGAACAGGGTGGGCGCGGGTCAGGTGGTGCCGGTGGCGATGGGGCGGTGGTCGAGGCGCCATTCGAGCATGCCGTCGATCAGGCGTGCGGCGCGGTGGCCGTGGGCGGTGAGTAGGCGGACGGCGTCGTGGGCGAGGACGCAGTTGGTGCCGCGGCAGTAGGCGACGATGTTGGCGTTCTCGGGGAGTTCGGCCAGGCGGGCTGCGAGCTGGTCGAGGGGGAGGCTGACGGCGCCGGGGATGTGGCCGGCGGTGTACTCCTCGGTCGGGCGGACGTCGATGACGGTGGCGGTTCCGGCGTGGACGCGGTCGAGGAGTTCGTCGCGGGTGATCTCGTCGGTGTCGTCGGGGCCGAGGTAGGCGGTGCGGGCGTGGTCAGCGTCGGGCTGGTGGGTGTGTGCGACGTTCAGGAGCAGCCCGTACAGTGCGGCGACGTCGTCGCCGGCGAGGCGGTAGTGGATCCGCACGCCGTCGCGGCGGGTGCTGACCAACCCGGCCTGTTTGAGGGTCTGCAGGTGCGCGGATGCGGTGGTCAGGCCGAGTCCGGCGGCCTGGGCGAGGGCGTCGACGCTGCGTTCGCCCTGGGCGAGCAGGTCGAGTAGTTCCAGGCGCTTGCCGTTGGCGAGGGCTTTGCCGGTGCGGGCGAGGGCGTCGTAGAGCGCGCTCTTGCGCTCGGCCTTGCGTTGCGGGTCTCCCATGAAGCATCCTCCAAATATCCATGGAATATTGTAGTAGTGGGTCGGGGGGTCCGTGACCTCACCCTGCTGGTGTCTGGAGGACGCTGTGGGTTTCACCGACGATCACCTGATACCGCTGGTCGACGCGGGGCTGGGTAACAGCGCCTACCTGGTCGATCTGGGCGAGGGCCGCGCGCTGGCGGTGGACGCCTCTCGCGACCTGCGCACCCTGCGCGCCACCGCCGCGCGGCGCGGCCTGACCGTGGCGTACGCGGCCGACACGCACCTGCACGCGGACTTCCTGTCCGGCGCGGTGCAGCTGTCCGCCGACGACGGCGCGACCGTGCTCGCCTCTGCTGCCGGGCGCCGGGCGTTTGCGCACACCGGCCTCGGCGACGGCGACGAGGTGGACCTGGGCGGGCTGACCCTGCGCGCGCTGGCCACCCCGGGACACACCGACGAACACCTGTCCTTCCTGCTGCTCGACGGGACACGTGAGCTCGGGGTGTTCTCCGGTGGATCGATCATCGTCGGCTCGGCCGCCCGCACCGATCTGCTGGGCGCGGACCGGGCGGAGGAACTGGCCCGCGCGCAGTACCGGTCGGTGCGCCGGATAGCGCAGCTGCCAGCGGAGACTGCGCTGTGGCCCACCCACGGGGCCGGGTCGTTCTGCTCGGCACCTCCCCGCGCGGAACGGACCAGCACCGTCGGTGCGCAGAAACGGACGAACAACCTGCTCGCGGCCGCCGACGAGGACGCATTCGTCGCCGCGCTGCTCGGTTCGCTCGGTTCGTACCCGGCGTACTTCGACCGCCTCGCCGAGATCAACCGCCGTGGCCCCACACTCCTGGACGCCACCCCGTCCGTGCCTGCGCTGAGCCCCCTCGACGTGCGGCGGCTCGTCGAGGCAGGCGCGCAGGTCGTGGACGTACGGCCGGCAGCGGACTTCGCTTCAGGCCATATCCCCGGCGCGCTGTCGAACCCGCTGCGCGAGCAGTTCGCGACCTGGCTGGGCTGGCTGGTCCCCGACGACGCGCCGCTGGTGTTCGTCGCCGATCCGGGGCAGGACCTGGCCGACGTCGCCTGGCAGGCCGCGAAGATCGGATACGAGCGGATCGCCGGGCACCTGGCGGGCGCCATGGACGCCTGGCGCGCTGACGGCGGCCCGCAGACCACCCTCGGGTTCCTCACCGCCGCGGCCATCGGCGACCGGCCGGTGCTGGACGTGCGGCAGGACGCGGAGTTCACCGCCGGGCACCTGCCCGACGCGCTGCACACCGAACTCGGCTCCCTGGAAGGGGTGGCGGATACCGCGCCGGACGGGGCGGTGGTGATGTGCGGGCACGGCGAACGCGCGATGACCGCCGCCAGCGTGCTGGCCCGTGCCGGACGCACCGGGCTTGCGGTGCTGGCCGGCGGGCCGGGCGACTGGACCCGCGTCACCGGCCGGGCGCTGGAGGAAGGCACGTGAGCGCCCCCACCACCGTCGGGTCTCCCGCAGAGCCCACCGTGCGGCTCGGGCTGCGCGAGAACCTCCCGCAGTTCGTGCTGCTCGTCGCCGTCAACGCGCTCGTCGGCGGCATGCTCGGCCAAGAGCGCACCGTGCTCCCGCTGCTCGCCCGCGACGAGTTCGGCCTCGCCGGCAACACGTTCATGCTCACCTACATCCTCGCGTTCGGGGCGACCAAGGCGGTCACGAACTTCTTCGCCGGGACCTGGTCCGACCGGTACGGACGCAAACCCGTCCTGATCGCCGGATGGCTGATCGCTCTGCCCGTCCCCGCGCTGCTCGCGTGGGGCCCGTCGTGGGGCGCGATCGTGTTCGCCAACGTGCTGCTCGGGGTCAACCAGGGCCTGACCTGGTCCACCACGGTCATCATGAAGATCGACCTGGTCGGCCCGTCGCGGCGCGGCCTGGCCATGGGCTTCAACGAAGCGGCCGGGTACGTCGCGGTCGCCGCGACCGCGATGGCCACCGGCGCGATCGCCGCGCACGCCGGCCTACGACCCGAACCGTTCCTCCTCGGCGCCACGTACGCCGCCCTCGGTCTGGGGCTCTCGGTGCTGGTCGTGCGTGAGACCCGCGGCCACGCCCGCGCCGAAGCAGCACGCCACCCCGCCTCCGCCAACCCCGAGCACCACGGCGAGCTGACCACCGGGCAGATCGCCCGGCGCACCAGCCTGACCGACAAGGCGCTGTCGTCGGCGAGCTGGGCGGGCATGGTCAACAACCTCAACGACGCCCTGGCCTGGGGCGTCTTTCCGCTGCTGTTCGCCGCCCACGGCCTCACGGTCACCGAGATCGCCGTGCTCGCGGCGGTGTACCCGGCGGTCTGGGGCGCCGGCCAGATGCTGACAGGCTGGTGGTCCGACCGCATCGGCCGCAAACACCTCATCACCGCAGGCATGCTCCTCCAGGCCGCCGCTATCGCCCTGGTCGCCGCCGGAACGTCGGTCAGCGCGTGGGCCGTCGCCCAAGTTCTGCTCGGCGCGGGCACCGCGCTGGTCTACCCAACACTGCTCGCGGTGATCGGCGACGTCGCCCACCCCGCCTGGCGTGCCCGCGCGGTCGGCGTCTACCGGCTGTGGCGCGACGGCGGATTCGCCGTCGGTGCGCTGCTCGCCGGAGCCGTCGCCGACCTGTTCAGCGTCCAGGCCGCGATCTGGACCGTCGCCGCGCTCACCGCCATCGCCGGCCTCGTCGTCGCGGTCCGCATGTACGAGACACACCCGTACAACATGACTCCGATGGACTGCCGCCCCCCGCTGCGGCGGCCTACCCCTGCCACCGGTCAGCCCGGAGCCGTCAGCGACCAGCGCGTCGCGCGCCTGCTCCCAGCCCTCGCCGTGCCACTCCAGTCCGAGCGGACAAGGGTGACGGTGGTGCGGCCCGGGGCCGTTTTCGGTGAAGGTGACGTCGATGCGGCTGGCCTTGACGAAGTAGAAGTACACC